>CAKQDQ010000085.1 GCA_934229335.1 uncultured Prevotella sp. | reverse complement strand
CTACTATGGGAAGCACTTATGTAAGAAAGGGTGTTAAGCTGGATAACCTCGTGCAGATAGCGCATAACACGGATATTGGGGCTAACACGGTAATGTCTGCACAAGTGGGTGTTGCTGGCAGTGCTAAGATCGGAGAATGGTGTATGTTCGGAGGACAAGTAGGTATTGCTGGACATATCACCATAGGTAACAAGGTGTTGCTGGGCGCACAGTCTGGAGTACCAGGGAGTCTGAAGGATAATCAGGAACTGATAGGTACACCGCCTACCACTATGACTAACTACTTCCGTTCACAGGCCATTGTTAAGAGGTTGCCGGATATGTACCGACAGATGAACGAAATGCAGAAAACCATTAAGGAACTGGAAAAGAAAATAGAGGAATTGACCGCAAAGGCTTAGTCTCTTCCTAAAATTATAATAAAGGAAATATGACAAAACAGAATACTATCAAGGGAAGCTTCTCCCTTTGTGGTAAAGGATTGCACACGGGACTGAACCTTACTGTGACTTTTAACCCTGCAGCCGAGAATACTGGATATAAGATACAGCGTATTGATATCGAAGGAATGCCTATCATTGACGCTATTGCCGAAAACGTTATCGATACTAAACGAGGGACTGTCTTGGGCAAGGGCGACATTAGGGTAAGCACGGTTGAACACGCTATGGCGGCACTCTATGCTCTCGGTATAGACAACTGCCTGATACAAGTGAATGGACCTGAGTTCCCTATCCTTGACGGAAGCGCACTCAAGTATGTTGAGAAAATACAGGAAGTGGGGATTACTGAACAGAACGCACCAAAGGATTACTATATCATCAGAAAGAAAATTGAGGTGAAAGACGAAGAAACGGGATCTGTTATCACCATTCTTCCTGACGAAGATTTCTCTATTACTGCCATGTGTTCGTTTGAGTCAAAGTTCATTAACTCGCAATTCGCAACGATTGACAGCGTAGAGAAATTCTCTACTGAAATAGCATCGGCACGTACTTTCGTCTTTGTTCGTGACCTTGTGCCACTGCTTAAGGCGGGACTTATTAAGGGTGGTGACCTTGACAACGCTATCGTTATATACGAGTATGAGCAGAAACAAGAGGACATCGATAAGCTGTGCGACTATCTGCAAGTACCGAAAATTGACGCAACTAAATTGGGCTACATTCAACATAAACCTCTGACATGGGAGAATGAATGTACAAGACATAAGTTGCTCGACATTATTGGCGACATGGCTCTGATTGGTAAGCCGTTTAAGGGACGTATCATCGCTACACGTCCAGGGCATACTATCAACAATAAGTTTGCGCGTACTATGCGCGCTGAGATAAGAAAACACGAGATACAGGCTCCTGTTTATGACCCCAACATGGAACCTATACTTGACGTTAACCGCATAAGGAAACTGCTACCACACCGCTATCCTATGCAGCTCGTTGATAAGGTTATCAGCATTAGCGGCACAACGATTGTCGGTATCAAGAATGTCACATCAAACGAGGCGTTCTTCCAGGGGCATTTTCCACAGGAACCAGTGATGCCGGGAGTACTGATGATAGAGGCATTGTCACAATGTGGTGCTCTGCTTGTACTCAATACTATTGAAGACCCAGAGAACTGGACAAGCTATTTCCTCAAGATTGATAACGTAAAATATCGCAAAAAGGTTGTTCCAGGAGATACTCTGATTTTCAAAGCTGAACTGTTGGCTCCTGTACGACATGGCATTTCTACTATGCAGGGATATATCTTCGTGGGCGATCAGCTTGTTGCGGAAGCGAAGTTTACAGGACAAATGACAAGGAACAAGCAATAAGGTGAATGACGGGAAAAGCAACTTGCCTTACCGTCTATGTAATATTACACCTTATATAATATATAAACAAGATTTGATACTATAAGTATGGCGAATACAATAAGCCCTCTTGCATACGTTCATCCAGAAGCAAAATTAGGCGACGGAAATGTTATCGGACCATTCTGTTATATTGCCGCTGATGTAGTTATCGGCAACAACAACATAATGCAGAATAGTGTTACTCTGCATCAAGGTACTCGTATGGGCTCTAATAATGAAATTTTCCCAGGCGCAAGCATAAGTACTAAGCCACAAGACCTTAAATTCAAGGGAGAGATAACGACCTGTCAAATTGGTGACAATAACTCTATAAGAGAAAATGTTACTATCAGTCGCGGTACTGCCTCAAAGGGAACTACTATCGTAGGCAACAACAATCTACTGATGGAGTGCGTACATATTGCTCACGATTGCGTGATAGGAAGTAACTGTATCATCGGTAACTCTACGAAATTTGCAGGAGAAGTTGTTGTGGATGACTTCGCTATAGTCTCTGCTGCTGTACTTGTTCACCAATTTGTACATATCGGGGGATACGTAATGATACAGGGTGGCAGCCGAACTTCGCAGGATATTCCGCCATACGTAATAGCTGGTAAGGAACCTATAAAGTACGCGGGACTGAACCTTGTAGGGCTAAGAAGAAGAGGATTCTGTAGCGAGACAATTCTCACTATACGTGAAGTGTACAACACTATCTACGCGAAAGGAATTATTAAGGAAGGCATTGACGAGGTAAAAGAGAAGTTTAAAATGTCTCCTGAGATAGAGTATGTCATTAATTTCATAGAAAATGCTCACCGCGGCATAATAAGATAGCACATTGAACACACTCATTGTTATTACTGGTCCTACTGGAGTAGGAAAAACAGAACTCTGCATCTCTATTGCCGAACATTATAATGTAGACATCATTAATGCCGATTCAAGGCAAATTTATGCAGAGATACCAAAGGGAACTGCCGCGCCCACCGTTGAACAACAACGGAGAGTGCGGCATTATTTTGTTGCAAACCATCACATAGGGGAATATTATTCTGCTTCTATGTATGAACAGGATGTACTGAAACTATTGCAATCGCAAGACTTTCAGAACAAGAAAGGGGTGGAAGCGGTACTTACTGGCGGATCTATGATGTACATAGATGCAGTCTGTAACGGCATAGACGACATTCCTACTGTTGACGATGACACAAGAAACTGGATGAAAAAGCGACTGGAGACAGAAGGATTGCCAGCTCTTCTCGACGAGTTGAAACAACTGGATCCTGAACATTGGGCTATTGTAGACCGCAATAACCCACGCAGGGTCGTTCATGCACTGGAGATATGTCATGTTAGCGGCAAAACATATACTTCGTTCCGCACAGGCAAGAAGAAAGAAAGACCGTTCCATGTCATCAAAATCGGACTAACAAGAGAAAGAGAAGAACTGTATGAAAGAATTAACCAACGAGTAATTGACATGGTGAACGATGGGCTTATTGATGAAGCTCACGCTATGATACCACACAGAGGGGAAAACGCTCTCAACACTGTAGGATACAAAGAGCTATTCAAATACTTCGACGGAGATATTCCTTTGGAAGAGGCTATAAGGCAAATCCAAAGCAATACAAGGCAATATGCCAGGAAACAACTGACGTGGTACAAGAAGGATACAGACATCACCTGGTTCAGTCCTGATGACTTTGATGGCATAATTAAGCATATTGACAACTGCATTACACAACAATAACGACGCTTTAGCGTTTATTGTATAATAAGAAATACATTCAATGAACAACTTAACCATTAAACAATAAAAGCGAACTATGGAAAAACTCAAGCAAATAACAGCATGGATAGCAGCCAAATCCAAAGCCTTTTGGAATTGGTACAAGGGATGCTTCGTGGGTAAACCGTGGTACATCAAAGCAGTAAACGGATTCCTTTCGTTTATAGTATTTATTTTATTGTACTTCGGTGCTGTTGACTTCAACCTCTTCTTCCTATTCGGTAAGTCACCAGGTTGGTCGGATATAAGCGAGCATAAGGTTAGTCAAGCGTCAGAATTATGGTCTGCTGACGGTGTGCTTTTGGGCAAATACTTCAACCAAAACCGTACTCCTGTGAAGTACGAGGAAGTAAATCCTGTATTCTGGAAAGCACTTATAGCTACAGAAGACGAGCGATACTACAGCCATTGGGGAATAGACCCAATGGGACTACTTGGTGCTGTCAAAGACGCGGCAACGGGAAGGGGTGGTAGAGGTGCTTCTACCATAACACAACAGCTTGCAAAAAATATGTTCAGAGTGCGCACACAGTACAGCACAGGACTTATAGGCAAGATACCAGGAGTAAAGATTCTGGTTATGAAAACAAAGGAATGGATTACCGCTGTGAAGCTGGAACTGTATTTTGCAATAACCCAAGGACGTACGGAAGCTAAGAGAGAGATCCTCGTACAGTATGCTAACACTGTTGACTTCGGTAACAATGCCTTTGGCATAAAGACGGCATCAAAGACCTACTTCAACACTACTCCAAAGGATCTAACAGCAGAACAGGCAGCGGTACTGGTCGGTATGCTTAAAGCTACGACCTACTACAACCCTATTTCACACCCAGAGAACTCTCTAAAGAGACGTAACGTAGTGCTGGACAACATGAAAATGCACGGTGATCTGACGCAAGATCAGTGTGATTCGCTAAAGAAAATCAGCATTGATGTGTCTGAATTCAACGTTGAAGACAACTACGATGGACAGGCAAAGTACTTCCGTGAGGCTGTTGCTAAGTACATAAAGAAACTTAGTACAGAGAATGAAGCACTGGAAGATATAGACATTTACAATGATGGTTTGAAAATATATACCACCATTGACACTCGTATGCAGAAGTATGCGGAGGAAGCTGCTCGTAAGCAAATGCAGCAAGTGCAGCGCAACTTTAACTCACACTGGCGCGGACAGGAACCTTGGCAGGATGAAAATCATAAGGTAATAGCAAACTTTATAGAGGACATTGCAAAGCAGCAGCCTGTATATAAGTATCTGACAGCAAAGTTTCCGGACAATCCGGACTCTGTAGACTATTACCTAAACAAACCTCATACCGTCAAAGTCTTTGACTATGAGAAGGGCGAAATAGAGAAAGAAATGTCTACAATGGACTCTATTCGTTACATGGTTAGCTTCATGCACTGTTCCTTTGTGGCAATGGAACCACAGACAGGACACGTGAAAGCATGGGTAGGTGATATAGACTTTGACCATTGGAAGTATGATAAAGTGACAGCCGAACGCCAACCTGGTTCTACATTCAAACTGTTCGTATACACCGAAGCGATGGAACAAGGACTGACACCATGTGATAAACGTCGTGACGAATTCTTCTCTATGAAGGTCTGGGACTCTAAAAAGAAAGAAGAAGTAACATGGACTCCTACTAACGCTAACGGCTATTTCACTGGTGATTCATTACCTCTAAAAATAGCATTTGCCCAAAGTATCAACTCCATAGCAGTACGTCTTGGTCAAGAGATGGGCATAAAGAACATCATAGAGACTGCTCAGAACATGGGAATCAAGAGCCCTCTCGACGACGCTCCATCCCTTGCCTTAGGCTCAAGTGATGTGAACCTACTGGAATTAGCTAACGCTTACAGCACAGTAGCTAATGGCGGTAAAGCCCACGACGAGGCAATCTTCGTAACAAAGATACTCAATCGCGATGGAGAAGAGATATATGTAGCTCCTACAGAGACCAAACAAGCAATAAGCGTAAAATCATCTTACCTCATGCAGCAGATGCTTTTAGGTGGTCTTCGTGAAGCTGGCGGCACGTCACAAAGCCTTTGGGGATATATAGGTAAATTCAATGATACGGAGTTTGGCGGTAAGACAGGAACATCAAACAACCACTCTGACGCATGGTTTATGGGAGTATCACCCAACCTTGTTGTTGGTGCTTGGGTAGGAGGAGAATACCGTTGCATACACTTCCGTACAGGAGCACTCGGTCAAGGCTCAAGAACAGCGTTGCCAATATGTGGATATTTCCTGCAATCAGTATTTAGTGATCCAGCTTTCAAACAATATCATGGTAAATTCCAGATGCCAGCAGACGCTGATATTGACAAGACAATGTTTGAATGTAGCTACTCTCGCAGAGTAAGAAACGACTCTGTCAACGCTGATTCCGTTGATCACTTCAAAGAAATAGAAATGGATGATGAAGGAAATCCGATAGAAAGAGAAGTCAAAGACAACAATCCTGGTGCAGCGACAGAGCCTAAACAGCATCCAAAGGAGACTGATGTAAACTTTGACAATCTCTAAACTACATAAAAGAACAAGCCTCTTTATTCTTTTTCCGTGACTCAATAACCTAAGAAAATGAAAATAAACAAGGTTATATTACATTACAATATGGCGTGGAACACTACCCTTTTCCGCGCCATATTATTGTATTTTATAATACTGACAGCCCCTTTCTGCGCAACGAAAGCAGCTAAACGTGAGTTTCGTGGCGCATGGATTCAATGTGTCAATGGTCAGTTTACCGGTATCGGTACAGAACAAATGCAAAGGACTCTAACCTATCAGTTAGACGAATTACAGAAGGATGGTGTCAACGCAATAATCTTTCAGGTGCGTCCTGAGTGTGATGCCTTATACCAAAGCAGCCTTGAACCATGGAGTAGATTTCTTACTGGGCAGCAGGGAGTAGCCCCTTCTCCATACTGGGATCCGCTACAATGGATGATAACCGAATGTCACAAGCGTGGCATGGAGCTGCACGCATGGATTAATCCATTCCGCGCCAAGACGAAAGTAACGCACGAACTGTCTGCTATGCATATTGCTTCGCGGCGTCCAGACCTTGTCTTCCAGTACGATGGACTATACATTCTCAACCCTGCCAAGTCCGCAAACCGCGAATGGATTTGCAGAGTAGCAGCAGATATTGTACGCCGTTACGACATAGATGGGTTTCATATAGACGATTACTTCTACCCCTACCCTGCTCCTGGCATCGCCATTCCTGACGTTGCTGACTATGAACAGCAGAACAACGGACACTTCAACAGCATAGGAGACTGGCGCAGAAACAACGTCAACATTTTCATTAAGCAACTTCACGACACCATACAGAACATTAAACCATGGGTAAAATTCGGAGTCTCTCCATTCGGAATATACCGCAATAAAAAAAGCTCACCATTAGGTTCAAATACCAATGGACTGCAGAACTACGACGACCTGTATGCCGATGTGCTTCTTTGGGTAAATCAAGGATGGGTCGACTACTGTGTACCACAGCTGTATTGGGAAATTGGAAACAGAGCTGCCGACTACGAAACGCTGATAAAATGGTGGGGAGAAAACTTTAAGAATCGCCCTCTCTACATTGGTGAAGACATAGAAAGAACGGCAAAATACGCTGATTTGCACAATAATCAGCAGAACCAAATGGCAGCTAAATACCAACTACATGCCACTACTCCCAACATCAACGGTACGGTGCTATGGTATGCCAAAGCTGCCGTTGACAACGTAGGAGGCTACAGTACACAGTTGCGCACCAACTACTGGCGTTACCCAGCCTTACAACCTACAATGCCATTTATTGACGATAGCACCCCAGCTCAACCCAAAAAGCTTAAGCCTATATGGACAAGCGATGGATATATGCTGTTCTGGCGCGCCCCAAAAGGGAAGGATTGGCGCGACGAAGCCGTAAAATACGTAGTGTACAGATTTGCGAAAGGCGAGGATATAAACACCGAAGACCCATCGCACATTATTGAGATAACAACCAATACATGGATAAAACTACCTTACAATAACGGCAAAACGAAATACACTTACGTTGTTACTGCCCTAAACAGACTGTCAAATGAAAGCAAGATAACGAAGAAAAAGATAAAGTTATAGAATCAAACAACCTGTCTATAATAATATTTTCATAACAAAAGTATAAGCGAGTGGGTATGCAAAAAGGCCATCCCCACTCGCTTATTTCATTGTATAATTCAACATTCCCTACCATAGAGAATAAGAAACACTACATAGTATCATAAATTTCTTCAAGTTTTTCCAAGAGAGCTTCACCACGAAGGTCTACCGCAACAATCACTCCCTCAGCGTTACAAAGGAAGTTACTCGGTATGCTCCTTACATTATAAAGCCTCGCTCCCACATTTTCCCAACCGTTAAGGTCACAAAAATGCAGCCAGTCAAGCCCGCCACTCTTAATGGCAGACTGCCAACTAACAGCACTATTATCAAGCGAAATGCCTACAATCTGAAAGCCATTCTTGCCATATTTCGCCTTTACAGTCTTCAGCGTTGGCATCTCTCCCATGCAAGGACCACACCATGAAGCCCAGAAGTCAATAAGAACATAGTTTCCCTTACCTACATATTCACTCAACTGATGCTTCGTCCCGTCGACATCTTTAACAGAAAAGTCCGTAAACTTCCTACCTACCAAACTCTGTTTCGCTCCTTCATACTGTATAAAATACAACACATTCGCAAACATAGGATGCACCGTATACTGCGCTCCACTATAAGCATAAGCCTGAAGTTGCTGAAAGTCCAAGTCCATCATGTTGGCTTGTATAAAATACACAGGTAAACAGTTATCCTTATTATCATCTATCACCTTCTTCAGAGCATCGAGATACACCCGTTTCTGTTGCCTTGCCTTAGCACGAAGCGTAATCGCCTTCTGAGCGTCAGCTTCACTTTCCGCCTGCTTACGACATTCTATTGCCTCGTCACTATACTTCTCTAACTCAACCACAATACCATGAAGCTTATCATTAAGAGGCGTACCTGAAGATACATCTTTATCCATATCAAGGGCAATGTCTGCACCATCAGCCACTACAAGACTTTGTTTTCTCGTAGATTTATCTACAAAGAACAGGTACGAACATTTTTCGACTTCAGCGTTATAAGTAAAAGTACCGTTAGTGACATTCACTTTCGTAACCTTTCTATTATCACCATTCACAAAGACAAAGACCACTTTAGACCCCTTATCAGTAGTTCCTTTAACAGTAACCTTTATATTCTCTGCCATGAGCACAATGCATGAACACATTGTCAGCAGCAGTATCATCAATCTCTTCATCATATTCTTTTTTTATTTACAGACGCATTACTTACCTAACTTACTTCCTTCCATTCTCTTAGGACAATATGACGTAAATGGACACTCGTCGCACTTCGGTCGTAAGCTCTTACACACATATCTGCCATGCAGCAGCAACCAGTGGTGCGCACGCGGTATATCTTCCGCCGGAATATACTTCACAAGGTAACGCTCAACCTTCAACGGAGTGTTGCAAGAGGCAGGAACCAATCCTAATCTGTGGCTTACACGATAAATATGCGTATCAACAGCCATAGCACTCTTACCAAAAGCAACAGCCTGAATGACATTAGCCGTTTTCCTACCAACACCAGGCAGTTTTAGCAACATATTCATGTCACTCGGTATTTCTCCCCCAAAGTCTCTGACAAGCATACGAGCCAACTCTACTACATGATGCGCTTTGGCGTTAGGATACGATATACTCTTGATATATTCGTATATCTCCACCTCGTCAGCCTTTGCCAAAGTCTCTGCGTCCGGATAGTCATGAAAGAGCGCAGGCGTTACCATATTCACACGTTTGTCAGTACATTGCGCTGATAAAACAACAGCAATGAGCAACTGGAACACCGTGCCATACTCCAGTTCTGTATCTACCACAGGCTGCGTCTCCATGAAATAGCGCAACACACGTGCATATCTTTCCTTTAGAGTCATAACTTCAGGTTCACGAAATCAAAAAAGGCTCGCAGAGAGATTATTCTGCGAGCCTAATTATTGTTATACGGAAATTAGAAAAATTACTTATCCTCTTCCATCTTAGCCTTCAAAGCTGCGAGAGCGTCGAAGTCACCAAGTGATGTAGAAGCAGCTACATTGTTGATAGCAGCACTCTCTTCCTTCTTACCACCACGCTTAGCGTTACGTGGAGCCTTCTTCTCCTCAAGAGGCTTCTCTGGCTCGAATGTGCGTGAGTGAGAAAGGATGATACGCTTAGTTTCCTTAACGAACTCAATAACCTTGAACTCGAGCTCCTCGCCCTTCTGTGCCTGAGTACCGTCTTCCTTAACGAGATGCTTAGGAGTAGCAAATCCTTCGCCACCCTCGTTGAGAGCAACTACAGCACCCTTCTCCATAACCTCTACGATCTTACCAGTGTGTACAGAACCTGGAGTGTAGATCTTCTCGTATGCATCCCATGGGTTCTCCTCGAGCTGCTTGTGTCCGAGAGAGAGACGGCGGTTCTCCTTGTCTATCTCAAGTACTACAACGTCGATAGCAGCACCTTCTGTTGTGAAGTCAGATGGCTTCTTAACCTTCTTGGTCCAAGAAAGGTCTGAGATGTGAATCAGTCCGTCAACACCCTCTTCGAGCTCTACGAAGATACCGAAGTTAGTGAAGTTGCGAACCTTAGCAGTGTGCTTAGAACCTACAGGGTACTTCTCTTCGATGTTAGCCCATGGGTCAGCCTTGAGCTGACGGATACCGAGAGACATCTTGCGCTCTTCGCGATCAAGAGTCAATATCTCAGCCTCTACCTCGTCACCAACAGAGAGGAAGTCCTGAGCAGAACGCAAGTGCTGGCTCCAAGACATCTCACTAACGTGGATAAGACCCTCAACACCAGGAGCAATCTCTACGAATGCACCGTAATCAGCGATAACGACTACCTTACCCTTAATGCGGTCGCCAACCTTGAGGTTAGGATCGAGAGCATCCCATGGG
>CAKQDQ010000084.1 GCA_934229335.1 uncultured Prevotella sp. | reverse complement strand
ACTAAACTCTGTTAGGTGGCTACCTGCTGACAAGGAGGTAGTAAAGAAGATATGGGATATACTGATACAAAAATGATGGGATGAAATAACGAACGTTTTTGCGCACCTTTTGAAATCCACATAGTCACGATAGATATTTCTGTTGCCACTTCGCATCTTGGCGTACATCTATAGAGTCAACTTAACAAAAACAAGATATTTTGACGCATCTGCTTAAACCTTCAAACATAATTTGTGTCTAACTACTATTAAGATGCTTAAACATCTATCGTAACCAAGGTATTATATTTTTTTGATTTATTGATTATGAAACGAACATTGAGAATTTTGATGATTGCCATTTGCAGCATGGTTTCGTGCAATATGGTGGCTAATGCGGACAACGACAAGCCTATCTCAGTAAATGCCCTTCCAGTCAAGGCTCAGACCTTACTCAGCAACCATTTCGGCAATCAGAAGGTTATGCTTGCTACGATAGAGTCTGGCGTAGTCAGCAAAAGTTATGATGTAGTTCTAAAGAATGGCACGAAACTGGAGTTCGACAAGAAGGGAAATCTTACAGAGGTTGACTGCAAACAGGGTACTGTACCAGCCCAGTTGATTCCACAAGCCATAAAGAACTACTTGAAGGATAATTATGCTGGACAATCCGTGAGAAAGTTAGAAATAAACAAGAATGAATACGAGGTGGAACTGTCAAACGGATTGGATTTGACATTCAACAAGCACTTCAAATTAATTGATATTGACTGAAGATAGTCTATATAGACATTTTATAAACAACCGACTGATTTTTGGGGCTTATCGCTTAAAATCAGTCGGTTATTTTTTTTACCCGCTACATATATCAGAGTCTGCACCCATTCTGTCAGCCTTCAGCAATACGATTTCAAACTAATTAGCAACACGAACTTAGAGGGAGGTATATTTGTCTTAAACAATAAACATAAAATTTCTCTATGGTTGCAGATATTCCTTCAAAAGGAATGAGTTTCTCAGATTTTATTTGTACTTTTGCCATATCTTTCAGAGTCTTGTGTTTATTACAACACTAAGATAAATGTGAGCTCCGACAGAGTAGTGAAGTTACAGAAAGAGCATAAACTACGACAGAGTGCCTAACGAGAAATCAACAAAAAGTGATCTCATCAATGAATGTAGAATATTGAAGGCGAAACATCACTCTGTATAGATCAAACTTGTTCCCTTTCATAAGTACCATCAACAAACAAAGAGCAATCTTTTAGCACATGAAGTCATGCTTGAGTTTAGAAACCGCAAATAATTAAATATGAGAATTGTTCTTGCATTCGATTCATTCAAAGGTTGCATCACGGCAAGCGAGGCTTGTGATGTTGCTGCGCGAGGTATTTTGACTGCCAAACCAGATGCTGAAGTCATAGAAGTTCCTCTCAGCGATGGCGGCGAGGGTCTGGTAAGTTGTGTGCGTATGATGCTGCCCACAAGCACGGTTAGCATTGAGGTTCATGGTCCCCTTATGGAGAAGGTCGTGGCTGATTATGCACTCTCTTCAGATGGCAAAACAGCCTACATGGAGATGGCGGCAGCAAGCGGACTTACACTCGTTCCACAAGACAAGCGCAACCCAATGCTTACAACAACCTATGGCGTAGGTGAGATGATTACTGATGCTATAAGACGTGGATGCAAGCACATCATAATGGGCATTGGAGGAAGTGCCACTTGCGATGGCGGTCGTGGAATGGTCGAGGCACTTCGGGACAACAACATACTCAATAAGCCTTACAAATTGACAGTAGCCTGTGATGTCACCAATCCTCTCTATGGAGAGAATGGTGCAGCCCACATCTTTGCGCCACAGAAGGGAGCAACACCCGAGCAGGTCCTGATACTTGACGAACAATTGCGTTCCTTTGCCCGAGAAACCGAAGCGGCAGGCGTGGCCACTCCCGCCCTTGTCGATTATCCCGGAGTTGGTGCTGCAGGAGGACTGGGCTATGCTCTGCTTGCCTATCTCAAAGGCGAACTACATTCGGGCATAGACATTGTGCTTGACTTGGCTCGCTTTGACGAAGCCATATACGATGCAGACCTCGTAATCACGGGAGAAGGACGATCTGACCCCCAAACCTTGATGGGTAAAGTGCCTCATGGAGTGCTGAAACGATGCCAGAAGGCTGGCGTTCCCATTTGGCTTATCTCAGGAGCGATTGATGATGCGTCAGGTTCTCTTGCCAACGCTTTTGATTTGGTTAAGTCCATCAACGAGCGAGATACTCGCAATCTCGAAGAACTCATCAAGCCAGATGTTGCAAACGAGAACATGCGAAAGACAATGACAAGGCTATTCAATAAAAAATAAGACTATGCTCAAACTTACATACATATTTCACAGTTGCTTCGCCCTGGAGAGCGAAGACAGTCTCCTTATCTTTGACTATTGGATGGATCCGTCTAATGTCTTGCCAGAGATTCTGGACCGAAACAATAATAAGCATATCTATGTCCTTGCAAGCCATTTCCACCAAGATCATTTCAATAAAGAGATATTCACATGGCGAGGGCAGTTGCCAAACATCACCTACATCCTCTCAAAGGACATTCTGAAACATCGCAGAGCATCAATGGAGGACTCCGATGTGTGGATGGTAAAGGGCTTGGAGTGGCAAGACGAACGCATACGAGTCATAGCCACAGGCAGCAACGACAGCGGAGTGAGTTGGATAGTAGAGATAGACGGCAAGCGCATCTTCCATGCAGGAGACCTATGCAACTGGTACGCTCGTTTCCTAAGCGAAGCCCAGATACCCGAGATGATAATAAGCCAAGAGTTCGAGGAAATAAACCCACTTGCTGAGGAAAAACGTTACCTTGGCGAACTCAAGGACATCCGTAAGATTACCGACCACTTCGACCTTGTGATGTTTCCTGTAGATGGACGAATCGGCAATGGCTACACTCTTGGTGCCCGTCAGTTTATTGAGCACTTCCAGGTGGGAGTATTCGCACCCATGCACTTCGTGATGAGCGGCTTTGAGTCTGCCTGGCGCATGGAACCCTTCTGTAAAGAGAAAAAAATCACGTTCTGGCGCATTGAAAAAGAGGGTGCAGTGCTTGGTATAGAGAACCATTTGGCGATTCGCAGAACAAAGCATGAGGAAATATCACAGCTGCTGGAAATATTTGCCACAGCAAGGACCTTCATGGCCAAGACCGGCAATCCAAACCAATGGGCAGAGGACTATCCAAACGAGGAACTCCTGACAGAAGATATTAAAAGTGGTGACAGTTATGTGGTACTTAAACAAGACAAAATTGTTGCCACCTTCGTGCTTCGTGGCGGCATCGACCCTACATACAACACCATCTATGAGGGTATATGGCTTAATGACCTTCCCTACTCTACCATCCATCGCATAGCCAGTTCGGGCGAAACAAAAGGCGTTCTTCATCTCGCCATGCTATTTGCCCTACTGCAATACAAAAATGTTCGTATTGACACTCATGCAGACAATATCGTAATGCAGAATGCCATTAAGAAAGAAGGATTCAAGTATTGCGGTATCATTCATTGCTGGAACCAACGAACGAAGCAAGAACAGAGCGAGACTTATTCCAACTATGCCTTGCAAGAAGGAGGAAGGCCGGAGGCCAACGGTAGTGAAAGGTTAGCCTACCAATTTTCAAAATACGTTAGAACATCATGACAAGTAACGAACAGGCACTACTTGCAGAAATACAGAACATGGGCTATTCACACGGACTTTGCGTGACGGCACTACAAATACTATCATAATCAAAGGCTGCAGATAGAGCCCCCAAAGATAGCAGGTCATCCCTTAGTTGCTCACAACAAAGCCTTTGATAAGCAATCGTTATAAGTATTTGTCTGTCAGGGGAAATACAGTCCTTTCATGTATCACTACGAGATATTCAAAGATAGCTTTACAAAAGATTCTGTTGATTATGACATTATCACGGACAGATTTTCGCTCTATTATTTTGAAGAATATGTCAAACGCCTCAAAAAGAGAACACCTTACGGTTTCTTTACAAATTGGGGATGGGATACAGAATATTCATGTATATCATTCCATTTCAACTACCTGAATACCAACAGAAATACAATCAAGTATATAGATGTATACTTCAAGGTGACCAACGATGTCGGAGATTTAAGGAGAAGTGACCATTTTCAAGGTACCGGTCCACTTGGAGAATTAGAATCTGCAAGTTGGGAATGGAATGCGTCCTATTACTATGTGTCGGGTGACGCTTCAAATATGAAAATTACCAAGGTGATACTGACATACATGAACGGTAACAAGAAAGTATTAACGGGTAATTTGCTTGTGTTTGAATAATACAATAAAGCACGTTCAGGCAACTCACAAATGCACTACTGAAGGGTGACAGGGGTAAACATCTCTTGTCATTCTTTTTTATTTGGTGCTGAAGGAAGGTCCGTTGCTATGCCAAGACATTCAGTCAATTTCTATAGTTAACCCATCGTACGCGAAATAGAAGCCCTCTGGTAGTCGTTGGTTAGCCATATCATGTGTACCGATGTCGTGCGTTACATGAATAAGGAAAGTTTTTCGAGCACCTACAAGGCGAGAGAACTTTATAGCGTCATCCACCAACTGATGACTGTGATGCGCTTTTTCAAATCTTAAAGCATTTATCACCAACGTGTCAACTCCTTGCAATAAAGGGAGTGTCGTCTCAAGGGGACTCTTCATGTCCGTAATATATGCCAGTCTACCAATGCGATAGCCCAATATAGGTAATGCTCCATGTAGCACTGGTATAGGTACTACTTCTAATTTTTCCGTAACAGCAGGAACTATTTCCGTAACGCCAACCGTATTCAGTCTTCCATCAAGGTTGGCACCACTGGCAGGAAATTTCGCAACGATGCTATCAGGTCTGCTGATCAATATGGTTTTACCAGCTACAGCCTCATGAAGACGCAGATGTGGCACTCCTGGGTAAAGATGACCAGCCTTGAAACAATATGGCATGATGGTGTGCAAGCCTTCTATAACATCGTACTGCGCATATATGTCTACATCTCCGTAAATGCAAAAAGGGCGTAAGTCGTCTAATCCTGCTACATGATCATAATGAATATGCGTGAGAAGTACAGCGTCAATCTTTCTGAAAGGCTGTGTAAGTATCTGCTGTCTAAAATCTGGTCCACAGTCTATTAGTACACGTAGTCCGCTGTTACTTTCTATCAAGGCCGAGGTACGCAAACGCTTGTCTTCTGACAACGTACTATGACATACCTCACAACCACAGCCTATAGCTGGCACACCTATTGACGTGCCAGTACCAAGAAATGTGAGACGTAAGGAGATTTCGGAATTTGTCATTGCTTGATGGGTGGTCACGTAAATTACCACCGTTACGTAAAACTTAATTAATAGAACAAAGCTAACTTATAGAATCACCCTTAAATGATGTTAACCTCTGGTTTTATGTCTATTCCAAATTTTTCCTTAACATCATGACGTATTGCATCAGATAAAGCTACAATGTCTTCTCCCTTAGCTCCGCCTTTATTGACGAGCACTAATGCTTGTTTTGGGTGTACTCCAGCTTTACCAAGAGTTTTCCCCTTCCAGCCACATTGTTCTATCATCCAACCAGCAGGAATCTTAAACCTATCTCCCACCACATAGTATGGAATATTAGGATACGCTGTCACAAGTTGCTCATACTTCTCTCTGTCAATAATAGGATTCATAAAAAATGAACCCGCGTTACCTTCTTCTTTCGGGTCAGGCAACTTCGCTTTTCTTATTTCTATCACAGCGTCTCTCACATCCATTGCTGTTATATCATTAAGTTTTTTGCCTTTATCCTCTGTAAGAATCTTCTTTATGTTTCCATAGTCAAGCACTGGCTGAAAGATACGTGACAGACAGTATGTTACGTGTGTCACTATATATTTACCTTTCCATACATCCTTAAACTTACTGTATCGATAATCATATCCACAATCTGCACATGAGAACTTCATATTCTCGCCTGTACTTATGTCTATAGCTTCAATACGATAAATAACGTCTTTGGCTTCAACGCCATAGGCGCCAACGTTCTGAATAGCAGAGGCACCGACATTACCTGGTATGTATGACATATTCTCCATGCCATAGTAACCATGTGAGACCGCATATGCTATAACTTCATCCCATACCTCTCCTGCTCCACAGCGCATTAGTATTTTGGTAGAATCTGATGATAGCTCTTCTATCTCTATGCCTTTCATCAATGGATGCAGCACATTACCATTAAAATCTTTTGTTAGCAGTAAGTTACTACCACCACCAACAACGAGTAATGGCTCCTTACGTAGCGTAGGAAGGATATTTGTTAACTCCTCGACTGTTGTTGGTTCATATACCTTGCGACAAGACTGGTCTATTCCAAATGTGTTATATTTGAGCAAGCTCTGCATAGTAGGATATGTTATTCTTCTCTTATGTATTAATCTTCTTTAGACGCCATTTACCAGCTGACTTTACGAACTGCATCTCCATCTGCATTCCATTAGAGATACCTCTGAGCATGAAAACCCTAAAGTTGGTGTCAGGGTAAGGTTCTGAACCATATATAATGTTATATATAGTTCCTGAAGGAAGCCATGGAGCAAACATAGGCCATTGCTCTGGCAACACCTCACCAGTCATAGTTGAGAAATCATCATCAGGGTCAGGACCCGTAAATATGACAGGATCATACAGAGAGTGCTGTTGAAAGGCTGAATCCGTAGCAAAACGTTCATAGAATTTCAAGAATGTTACATCAGCATGATTTTTTATTTTCAGCTTCTTGATGCTGTTCATGTGCCATAGACCACGTTCACGCTTAAAATGCCATTCCGTAACAATTCCTTTTGGAATTATAATTTTTTCTACAGTAACATCAGACACCGTTGTGTCTTTCACCAACTTCGTCTGACTGTATTTATGAAATATCAATGTATAATAACCTTGGGGCATAAAGAATCTTTCCCGTTTCCATTGTCTTTCCTCTATTTTCTTCTCTGTTCCAAAATTATCAACAAGGAGTGGGAAAACAATCCTCTCTTTCTGAATCTTACGGCTTGCAGCGAAATTAAAGAAAAAGTCATCAAACAATTCGTCTGCAGCAACAGGCATAGGTGTCTCCTCTATTACCTCCGCAATAGAATCATTTGCCATAGCATCAACAGCAGAGCTGTCAACCTCCAGCGAATCAGTACCCTTAGAACCCTTTTCATTACATCCCGTAGCGATAAAAAGCGAGGATACGGTCACTCCCACTACGAATAATACATTCAGTTTCATTGCTATTTCTTATATTTTGACGCATGAATAAATCGACATTATCGCTGTCTATAACAGATTGCATAACACCAAGCAATATTCATGGCAAAAACAAATATTTATGCAAAAGTACAACTATTTTTCAAAATAAACTCATTTTTTGAAAAGATTTTATTAACTTTGCATCAAATTTAGATTAAAGTTATTAGATTTTGTCGATTAACAAACAACTTTGTTTCTCGATAAAAGCATAACGACAAGAAAACAATCATAAACTATGTTACTACAGAAAATAGAGAATCTCATTAAAGAGATTAGTGCATTACAGGCCACTGACGCAGAAGAGATTGAGGCTTTACGCTTAAAGTACTTGTCTAAAAAAGGAGAGATAAACGCACTGATGCAGGACTTCAGAAACGTAGCTCCCGAAGATAAAAAGACCGTTGGTATAAAGATAAACGAGCTGAAGCAACTTGCAATGGAGAAGATAAACGATCTTCGCAGTCAAGTAAATTCTCAAGACACAGTAGACGAAAACATAGACCTTACACGTACTCCCTACCCTATAGAGTTAGGTACACGCCATCCACTGTCAATCGTGAAAAACGAAATAGTAGAGATTTTCCAACGCATGGGCTTTACTCTTGCTGACGGTCCAGAGGTAGAGGACGATCTGCACATCTTCACAAAGATGAATTTCGCAGCAGATCACCCTGCACGAGATATGCAGGACACATTCTTCGTAGAAGAAAGCCCACTGAATGATGTTACAAAGAACATACTGCTTAGATCACATACATCAAGTGTTCAGGCAAGGGTAATGGAGACACAGAAGCCTCCTATACGTGTAATCTGCCCTGGACGTGTTTACAGAAACGAAGCCATCACAGCGCGTGCTCACTGCTTTTTCCATCAGATAGAAGGTTTGTATATAGACGAAAACGTATCGTTTACGGACCTAAAGCAGGTAATGCTGACGTTCGCACAAGAGATGTTTGGACCAGAAACAAAAATACGCCTGCGCCCTTCATACTTCCCATTTACAGAACCTTCTGCCGAAATGGATATCTCATGCCACATCTGTGGCGGTGTAGGTTGTGGATTCTGCAAACACACTGGTTGGGTAGAGATTCTGGGTTGCGGAATGGTTGACCCTAACGTACTTGAGCTTTGTGGCATAGATTCAAAGAAATATACAGGCTACGCTTTTGGACTGGGAGTAGAGAGAATTACCAACTTGAAGTATCAGGTTAGTGATTTGCGCATGTTCTCAGAGAATGACAAACGATTCTTGAAAGAATTTGAATCAGCAAACTAAAAAAATGGACATAAGGTAGCCAATATTAATTATACAGACAACACCTCGAGGATATTTTCAAAAGTATATTCTTTTGCATAAATGTATCCTTGAGGTATTTTTGTGTTAAGGGTGATTCTATAAATTACCGCCGCATCAATGATTTTATCTCACAGAGTGGTATTTGGCATCTTGGAGTCTCTTTTCTGTTCAAGCCAGAAGTTCGTTCAGTCGTTATGCACATCATAGCTTACCCCTTTCCGCATTCATTTCCCCCTCCGTTTTTCGGGGAAGAGCAATGCTCACTAACGCTTTGATATCGAAAATCGACTCGAAATATAACAAAACTAATTCGTATAACCACCTTCAAGAGAAACTCTATTCTTGAATCATGCAACCATTATACCGCAAATAATCATAAACAAGAATAAATATATAAGTTAAACAGATGAAGAAAAAGGACTACATACTGGCTAATAGACAATTTCTGGAAAAGGTCTCTCAACAAGAAGGTATTAAGTCTCTGCGTAACGGAGTGTACTATAAAGTCCTATCAGCGGGAAACAATGACGGTAAACATCCCAATATCCGTAGCGTAATTACAGCTCACTATACTGGTAAGACCATAGACGGTAAAGTGTTTGACAGCAGTAGAGGTGGTGTTCCATTAGCCATCAGATTAAGCGATTTGATAGAAGGATGGATAATAGCGATGCAAGAGATGTGCATTGGTGACAAATGGGAAGTGTATATACCAGCCGAAATGGGATACGGTAAATTTTCACAACCAGGTATCCCTGGAGGTTCTACACTGATTTTTGAAATAGAGCTAATAGGAATAGCATAACAGTTAACTTCGTAATTGTTGAAATTTTCTATAAAATCACTTAATTGAAGACTCTATAAATGAATAAGACTACGTTAATAAAAGGTTGTCAACTACACATAAAAGATTTTGACTCGCTGACTAAACAAGAGTTGTACGATTTGCTACACATACGCTCTGAGGTTTTTATCGTAGAACAACAATGTGTATACCAAGATTTAGACTACACAGATCAAAAATCCCTTCACCTATGGTTGACATATGAGGACAAGATAGTGGCAATGTGTAGAATATGTCCTCAGAACACAAAGATGGAGGAACTAAGTATCGGCAGAGTAATATCCACAGAACGAGGGAAAGGCTACGGTAAAATTGTCGTAGAAGCTGCTATTGAGACAGCAGTAACTCTCAATGCAAATTTGAAATTCATAGATATAGAGGCACAGCTAACAAAACAACTCTTCTACGAGAAAATCGGTTTTACAGCCATATCAGAGCCGTTCATGATGGAAGGACTATTACACCTGCATATGCGCTATAAAGTGGTACAATAATCCACAATCAATAAGCAATCTACTTAACAGCAAGAATTTATAGTCTATGCAAGAAGATAGCTATCGTGTAACGATTAGATAGAAATAGTGACACGATTTGATAGAGATTAACAGGCGACTGGATAGTGATAATAATATACGCCAAAAAAAATCACACTATCAAATAGGCGAAACAGGGCGTGAAGCAATGAACATAATTGCTCCGTCCCAACCTAAAAGACACAAAAAAAGGGCTCCGCTGAGCCCCAATCTTTGTTAACCTTAAATCTAATACTATGAAAAACACGATGCAAAGTTATACACTTTTCGTTATTTTTACAATTTTTACCGTCTTTTTCTGAGTATAAAGAGTCGTTTTTTTGATTTTTATCAATAAGAGATTGAAAATCAGCAGGTCATAAAGAGCACATGTTACCATTTAAGAGCGTTATCTTATAAGGGGTAAAATAGCATAGCAGTAACATACAGCCGCTTTTAAACAATAGGTACACCCGTAGGGAATCGAACCCTAATCTGAAGAACCGGAATCTTCCATTCTATCCATTGAACTACGGGTGCCACTTGTAGATGCAAAGGTACAAAAAAGTTTTTAATTTGTAGACAAAACTAATAAAATTATGTAATAAATCATTGGAATAAGCTGTTTTTCACGAGTTTTTTTGTAACTTTGCATTACTATTACATTTTAATTGCGTATAATGTCCGCATAAAGCTATGGAAGATGGTCTGTGCGCTCATATAACACACAAAATAACTATTCTGAAACACTGTAGCGG
>CAKQDQ010000083.1 GCA_934229335.1 uncultured Prevotella sp. | reverse complement strand
GGCATAGCCCAGGGCAAGCGAAGCGGCACCCTGGGTAACTCATTTCCATCGAACTTCGCCCTGAAAGGGCAAAAGCTTGAAATAAATCAGGTAATGCTTTTGCCCTTTCAGGGCGACATCCCTAACGGATACCTCCCCAGGGCGTTGCCCTGGGCTATGTGCTGTTGGGCTTTCAGCCCGCTTCCCGTCTAAATCCGAGATTTCAGTAAATTATCAACGTAAAACAAAGCATCACTATATTCAAGCTAACGTTGAAACTATAGCATGCCCTTCTCCTGCACATCTCTCCTCTTCCATAGGGGATGCACGGGAGGGAGGCTTCGTCACGGCAACTCAAACACGAACCTCGCTCCCTCTTTATATTCAGCGTCGAGGTATATCTTTCCGCCCATTTCATCGGCTATTAGCCTACATAGAGCCAGTCCTATACCAGTTCCTTGCACGAAGTGGTCTATCTGCGTAAAGTCGGCAAAGATGTATTCTCTCTTTTCTTCTGGTATGCCACAGCCTGTGTCGGTGCATACATAGCAGTATTTTCCCGTTTCTTCGTTTTTCTCTACCGACAGCACTATGCTGCCCTTCTTTGTGAACTTGATAGCGTTGCTTATCAAGCAGTTAAGCACCATCTGCACTCTCGACTCGCACATACGCATCTCCGCGTCGCTGTCTACACAGACTTTCAGCTCTACCTTCACATCTGAATGTTGTCGCTGCTCCATCTGCTGTATCGCCTTACGCGCCAAGTCTACTATATGGCATAGAGTAATATCTGTCTTCGATGTTCCATTTACTATATCGCTGTACTCTAAGATGTTTGTCAACATCTCCACAAGGTGCTGCGTATTGATTGAAATGTTCTTCTTAAGGTCAGCCTGTTCCTCTGGTGACAGTGTAGACGAGGCATCAGGATTTGTCAGCAACTCCGTGAAACCGCATATAGCGTTGAGCGGTGTGCGCACCTCGTGAGTTATGTTATTGATAAACTCTCGCTTTATGCGCTCTGAGCGTTCTGCTCTCTCTTTCGCCTCTTTTAGGCTTCGTGCAGACCTTGTGATTTCCGTGTCGTCACGCATCAGCACAGCAAAGTTGTCACTATCATAGAAGTATACCAACATATATAGATACTGCCCTGTATCGGGTAGGTAGAACGTGCTGTGCATCACGGTACGGTTATCGTTACGGGCACGCTGTATCTTGTATACAAACGATGGCGCGGCAAGTGGTATTATCTCCGCAAACGTCTTGTCTTCTACCGCCACTCCTTTTCTCGCCCATTTCTCACGCATATCTTTGTTGCACATTATTACGTGCACATCGTTCACCACTCCTGCCGCGTCTGTCTCTATTTTGCAGCGCATATAGGCTACTGGCATATTCTCTATGAACTCAGAGTTCTTGCGTTTTGCTTCCAACTCCGCCTCCATTGCTTCCAGTTCGTTTACCTGCATACGTCGTATGGTGACGCTATTCTTATATGCTCTCACTAACAACACTATGAGTAGGAAGAGGAAGAAGATACCTACGATTGTTATCTCGTTATGGTATTGTTCCCACATATTTAGCGGTTTACAGGTAAACTCGGTTTCCTTTGGACACACGTTCGGGTCAATGCCATAAGCTAACAGGCGGATATAGTTCAGCTTTACGATAGGCTTACCAGGCTTATACTGAGGGATGTTGCGCGCAGGTATGCCGCCAGCGAACATTGTCAATACCCGGTCTAAGTGGCGGTAGAAATCGTCTTCGTTCAGAAAACTGCCACCAAGGATGTCTTGCGAGTCTTCCATCCATCCGTTTTCACGCATTATGAATATTGGCGCGGCTGAGACATTAAGGAAGAACAGCGAACGGCTCATCAGTACGGGCGACTCTTTGTAAGCCACTCTGTTGACCCATGAGGAGTATATCACGGCGTCTGTCTTCGGATTGAGCTTTGATAGTGTCGTTACAAGACTGTCGAGACTCATCTCGTGTGCCAACAACTGTATTACACGAATGGGGTACTGGCGGCTTTTTACTATCTTCATCAGCTCCGCTCCTTTTGACGTGGAGAACTGGTCATCGCCGCCTACGAAGTACAGGTTCTTGAGCTGTGGCAATAGCTGTCGCATCAGCTTCACCTCATCGTCAAGATATACGGGCATACACTGCAGGGAGATATTATACTTCTTGCGCAGCTCTGCCACGGGCACGGTGTTACCCTCTATCAGTCCGGTGCCTGACGTAAGGAAGTCTATCTTGCCTGTATAGTCTTGACCACCAATGAGAAGCATGGCGATGTCGGGGTACCATTCGTCTATCTTCTCACACAAACAGAAGCTGCTGCTGCCCACAAGTATCACGCGCTTGGGCTTTACCGTATTCAGCATATTGTGCAAATCAAGCAAGCGTTTCTCTAATTCTGCCTTGCTATTGATGCTGACGAGGGGAATATTGATAGTGGAAACGGAGCCACTGTAACTTGACATCAGTTGATTCTGTACGTGCGTTATCACCCTGCTACTCCAACGATATTCTGGCGAATAGGTGGTTACGATACAGGTGCTACCGCCCGCTCGTTTCACACTCTCAAGCGATCCGTGCGGATTTGCCATTGCTGGCTGCCAACATAACGATACAATGGTCGTTATAAGGCTATATATGTACAGTCTTATCTTCATGTAATATTCTCCCCTAAAAAAAATTCTTTAGATGTTATTAGATTTGATAATGTTAGTAAATCATAATTTATATGCAAAGCATTCTGGCGATATGGTGTTATCCAAAACACTTTTACGCTATTTACATAGTAACATAACGCAAAGATAGTTCTTTTTTCGTACACTGACAAATTTAGCGGGATATTTTTTCGGTTTATTTTTCTTGTCTGGTGGACTTAAGCGCAACGGTTACACGGCTATTGTCTTATTATTCAAGAATATACGCTTTTGCTTTTTTTGCTTTCTTACTGTAAGCAAAGACCGTACATACCATTACATTTTTCTGTTTCTTGTCTTTGCACTATGATTGCTATGCTTTCGCATTGCGATAACGCCCAAATCGTAATGCGAAAGCATAGTAATCGCGACACGAAAAGGGTGCTTTCGTTTTGTAAGTTTCCTTATGTGGGTGGTTCTATAAATTAGCTTTGTTATATTTCGAGGCTATTTTCGTGGTCAAAGTGTAAGCGAGTGAAGAAGTTATGCTGTGCATAACGACTGAACGAGCTTACGCTTTGAACCGAAAAGAGACCAAAAGATGACAAAACGTCATTATATAATATTATTTCCGTTTAGCGGTGGTAATTTATAGAACCACCCATATAGTAACATTGTCGCTTTTTCGGCATAGTGCGTGCGTACATCTTTTTAACACAAAAATTTCCTTATGTCGGAAAAAAGCAGTAACTTTGCGTCAAATTTTCAATATAATAATGAGCGAAAAAAGCAACAACGAATTTGTACGCAGGGTAACAGACCAAAAATATGAATATGGCTTCACCACAGACGTACACACAGACATCATTCCTACAGGACTGACGGAAGACATCGTACGCCTTATTTCACAGAAGAAGGGGGAGCCTGAATGGCTGCTGGAGTTCCGCCTAAAGGCGTTCAGACACTGGCAGACCATGAAGCAACCTGACTGGGGACACGTGTCGCTTCCAGAGATTGACTATCAGGGTATATCATACTACGCCGACCCATTGGCGAAAAAAGAGGGACCGAAAGAGATTGACCCGGAGCTGGAAAAGACTTTCGACAAATTAGGTATTCCACTGGAGGAGCGACTGGCTCTGAGCGGAGTGGCTGTAGACGCCATCATGGACTCTGTGTCGGTTAAGACTACTTACAAGGATAAACTGAAAGAGAAGGGCATTATCTTCATGTCTATCGGCGAAGCGGTAAAGGAACACCCTGACCTCGTCAGGGAATATCTCGGCACGGTAGTGCCTTACCGCGACAACTTCTTCGCGGCTCTCAACTCTGCCGTCTTCTCTGATGGCTCGTTCGTATACATACCTAAGGGAGTGCGCTGCCCTATGGAGCTGTCAAGCTACTTCCGCATCAACGCGGCAGGAACGGGACAGTTTGAGAGAACGCTGATTATTGCCGACGACGATTCTTACGTGTCATACCTTGAGGGGTGCACCGCTCCTATGCGCGATGAGAACCAGCTACACGCTGCTATCGTGGAGATTGTGGTCATGAACCGTGCGGAGGTGAAGTACTCTACAGTGCAAAACTGGTACCCAGGCGATGAAAACGGCAAGGGCGGCGTATACAACCTCGTTACGAAGCGTGGAGACCTGCGTGGCGAAAGTGCAAAACTGTCATGGACTCAGGTAGAGACAGGCTCTGCCATAACATGGAAGTATCCGTCATGCGTGCTCCGCGGCGACAACAGTCAGGCGGAGTTCTACAGCGTTGCGGTGACAAACCACTATCAGGAGGCTGACACTGGCACGAAGATGATTCACATGGGCAAGAACACTAAGTCGACTATCATCTCGAAAGGTATCTCGGCGGGTCATTCGCAGAACTCGTATCGCGGACTGGTACGTGCGACGTCAAAGGCTGACGGAGCGCGTAACTACTCTTCATGCGACTCGCTGCTGTTAGGTAGTCAATGTGGCGCACACACTTTCCCATATATGGACATACGCAACAAGTCGGCGGTAGTGGAACATGAAGCTACTACGTCTAAGATTTCTGAGGCGCAACTGCTGTACTGCAACCAGCGAGGCATAAGCACAGAAGACGCTGTAGGGCTGATAGTCAACGGATATGCTAAGGACGTGCTGAAGAAACTACCAATGGAGTTTGCCGTTGAAGCGCAGAAGCTACTCAGCGTGAGCCTTGAAGGTAGCGTAGGATAACCACACATCGACCATCCGTGTGATATGTCGTTTTAACGACATCGTCAACTCCATCTCCCCAACATAACAACAAAAATAACAATAAAAAATGCTCGAAATAAAAAACCTCCACGCCGCTGTTGACGGCAAAGAAATACTTAAAGGCATAGACCTCACCATCAACGACGGTGAGATTCATGCGCTGATGGGCACCAACGGTGCAGGAAAGTCTACACTCAGCAACGTCATCGTAGGCAATCCCGCATACGAAGTCACCGAAGGCTCCATAACATTCAATGGTAAAGACCTACTCGCCATGAAGCCAGACGAGAGAGCTAACGAAGGTATCTTTATGTCGTTTCAGGCACCTGTAGAGATACCTGGGGTGTCTATGACTAACTTTATCAAGGCTGCCGTCAACGCACGTCGTAAGGCAAAGGGACTCGAACCACTGAAAGCGGCGGACTTCATTAAACTGATGAAGGAGAAAAGAGAACTTGTTGAGATTGACAAGAAACTCATGAACCGCTCGGTTAACGAGGGATTCTCTGGAGGAGAGAAGAAACGTAACGAAATATTCCAGATGGCTATGCTCGAACCTACATTCTGTATTCTCGATGAGACAGACTCTGGTCTCGACGTAGACGCACTGCGCATCGTGGCTACTGGATTCAACAAACTGCGCACGGAGAAAACAAGCGCAATGATAATAACGCACTATCAGCGTATGCTGGAATACATCAAACCCGACATCGTGCACGTCCTCATCGACGGTAAGGTGGTGATGACGGGTAAGGCGGACCTCGCTGAGAGAATTGAGGAAGAAGGATTCGACTGGATTAAGGAAAGCTTGGGAATACAATAGAAATAATGACACGCTAAGAATACTTAGCGCACAAAATAGAACTAACACCGATTAGTTCGCACTTCCCAACTATA
This sequence comes from uncultured Prevotella sp., assembly GCA_934229335.1. Taxonomy (GTDB): domain Bacteria; phylum Bacteroidota; class Bacteroidia; order Bacteroidales; family Bacteroidaceae; genus Prevotella. The sequence goes on along the minus strand of CAKQDQ010000083.1, from coordinate 5,139 downwards.
TCAACTCCTAAAAGACTTCATCTCATGCAAAACCAATATACAGAACTTTACGACGAAGTAAAAGAATTGCTGCAGCAACAGTCATGCAAAGCATTGAACGACCAACGCGACAATGCCATGGAGACGTTCAAAAGGCTCGGACTGCCAACGAAGAAGGTGGAGCGATACCGCTACACTGACGTAGAAAAGGCTTTCGCACCTAACTACGGTCTATCTCTCGCACCTATAACTATAAAGGACGTGCCTTACGTTTACTCTATGAAGGAGGCACCTATTGACATTACTCCATATTATAATAAGGTGGTGGATTCTGCCGTTACTGCTGACGGAAAACCTACCAACATCGCTTCGCTACGAGGAGAATATAAGGAGGATGCTCTGACGGCTCTTAACACTGCATTGGCACACGACGCCCTGTTGATATACGTTCCAAAGAACACTAAGGCGGAAGCACCAATAAGAATAGAGAATATTCTCTCTGGTATGCAAGACACTATGATTGTTAGGCGTGTGCTTGTTATTATGGAGGAGTGCTCTGAAGCTACCGTTTTCTTTGTGGACCACGTAAAGGACGACCATAACTTTCTGTCGCTACAGGTGGTGGAAGTGGTTGCAAAAGACGGCGCACACCTTGATATGTATGAGCTGGAAGAGACACACGAGAAGTGCAACCGCTTCAGCAACCTATACATAAAGACGGGAAGAGATGTCTCTATACGCCACAACAACATCACGCTCTCTAACGGTGTGACGCGCAATGGCATCGACGTATACCTGCAAGGCACTAACTCTGAAGTGACACTGAACGGCGCAATTATCGCCGACCATAACCAACATGTTGACAACAACACGCTTATAGACCATCAGGTAGCGCAATGCACATCTAACGAACTTTACAAATATGTCATTGACGATGAAGCTGTTGGTGGATTCGCTGGTAAGATTATGGTGCGCGAAAACGCACAGCAGACGTCTTCACAGGAGACTAACAACAATATGTGCGCATCGTCTGACGCTAAGATGTACACACAGCCTATGCTGGAGATTTACGCTGACGACGTTAAATGTGCACACGGATCTACTGTCGGTGTGATGGACGAGACGGCACTGTTCTATATGCAGCAACGTGGTATCCCACTCGAAACGGCAAGGACTATGCTCAAGAATGCCTTTATCACGCAGGTAGTGGACGAGATAAGATGGGATTCTTTCAGAGACCGTCTACACATCCTTGTAGACAAGAGACTGTCAAAGGAGGAACGCTGCGGCACCTGCAAAATCTGCAAGTAAGAACGATACACACCCCCGTGCGATGGCGGTTTTACGCACAACGCTTCATTAACATATCCTCGTGCGATGGCGTTTTTACGCCTATCGTTTCATTAAAATATCAACACTAACATGGATATACAGGCTATTAGAAACGACTTCCCTATACTATCACGTAAGATTTACGACAAATACCCTCTCGTATACCTTGACAATGGTGCTACTACGCAGAAGCCTCTCTGTGTGCTCGATGCCATGAGGGAGGAATATCTTAACGTCAACGCTAACGTACACCGCGGCGTTCACTACCTCTCGCAACAGGCTACTGACCTGCATGAGGCTGCAAGAGAACGCGTTAGGCAGTTTATCAACGCTGGCTCTACAAGAGAGATTATATTCACCAGAGGCACTACAGAGAGCCTTAACCTCGTAGCTTACTCTTTTAGCGAAGCATACATGAAACCTGGGGATGAGGTTATCATCTCTACTATGGAGCACCATTCCAACATTGTGCCATGGCAGCTGCATGCACAACGCAAGGGCATTGTGCTCAAGGTAATTCCTATTACCGACGAGGGACTGCTCGATATGGAGGCTTATAAGGCACTTTTCAGCGAAAAGACGAAGTTGGTGAGCGTGGCATACGTCGGTAATGTGCTTGGAACTATTAACCCTGTTAAGGACGTTATACGCATAGCTCATGAGCACGGAGTGCCATGTATGATTGATGGAGCGCAGAGCACACCGCACATTAAGGTCGACATGAAGGACTTAGACTGCGACTTTTACGCTTTCTCAAGCCACAAAATGTATGGGCCTACGGGCATAGGCGTACTCTATGGAAAGGAGAAATTCCTTGAGGAGATGCCGCCATATCAGGGGGGTGGCGATATGATTGGCACTGTATCGTTCGAGAAAACGACTTTCGCTGAACTGCCATTGAAGTTTGAAGCTGGCACTCCTGACTATGTTGCAACTCACGGTCTCGCTACGGCGATAGACTATATGGAGCGAATTGGCATGGAGAATATAGAGGCTCATGAACGTGAACTGACACGATATGCTCTCGAACAGATGCAGACAATACCGGGGATGACTATCTTCGGACCGTTAGACGCTACTAAACGCGACGCTGTCATCAGCTTCCTCGTGAAGGAAAATGGTGGAAAAAGCGAACATTTCATACATCATCTCGACATGGGCACACTGCTCGACCGCCTCGGAATAGCTGTAAGAACTGGTCATCACTGTGCCGAACCGTTGATGAGAAGATACAACATACAGGGCACTGTGCGCGCTTCGTTAGCGGTATATAATACTAAGGAGGAGATTGACGCACTGGTAGCGGGCATTAAGAGAATTGTTACGATGTTCTAAACAAGGACGGAAGTACTTATAATGACAATGAAAAAAACTACTATTCTCGAAATGAACCGACTCACGGTTGATGAGTTTCACAAGGTGAAGAAGATGCCGCTGATTGTGATTCTCGATGATGTGAGGTCACTGTATAATGTCGGTTCCATATTCAGAACAGCGGATGCCTTTAGGGTTAAGGCAATATACCTGTGCGGTATCACCGCAACGCCTGACGTTGTGAAAGATGCTGAAGGCACAATAATACGTGATTGCACGCTGAAGGCAACGCAAGAAATTCACAAGACGGCTTTAGGAGCGGAAGAAAGCGTAGAATGGCGTTACTTCAAAACAGCGGAAGAAGCGGTAAAAACGGCAAAAAACAACGGTTTCAACGTGTTGGCTGTGGAACAAGTACATGGCTCTACCATGTTAGGCGACTTCTCTCCACAATGGAACGAAGACGGTAACACGGGAGGATATGCCGTTGTCTTAGGCAACGAGGTGAAGGGGGTGCACCAAGAAGTGGTCGACATCTGTGACGGATGTCTGGAGATACCGCAGTATGGCACGAAACATTCGCTAAACGTTTCCATTACTGGGGGCATCATTATATGGCACTTTGCTGAACGCTATAAAGGCTAAAGACGTTGTTACTGATACTGATAAGGCATAACATATACATTAACTGAAGATACAACAAGAGAGTCCTGCAAGCACGATGACGGTGAAACGATACACCACTTACATCGCACTTGCAGGACTCTCACTATTATTGCTTATCTCGAAAGATATTTCTTACTGTCCTAATAAATTCTCTTTTGTACCCTAATAGATGTTTTTTCGTGTTCTTACGGACATTATTTCGTACTCGTATATATATCTTCCCGTACTCTTATAGATATTTTCCGTGTTCTTATGAATATTATTTCGTACTCGTATATATATCTTCCCGTACTCTTATAGATATTTTCCGTGTTCTTATGGATATTATTTCGTACTCGTATATATATCTTCTAATATCCTAAAAGATAGAGTTTAGACAGCTAACTTGTCAGCTACCAATCTGGTAAAGGCACCAAGATTAATAGGTTTAGGAAGGAAACCGTCGAAACCTCTCTTCATGATGTTAGCCTCTTCTTCCATCTGTGTATACGCTGTCACCGCGATAACAGGTAGCGTTGGGTCCATAGCCTTCAGCTTTTCGCAAGCCTCATAACCGTCCATGACAGGCATTTTAATGTCCATCAAAACGATATCAGGACGCTCTCTCGCAACCATCTCTACTGCCTCACGACCATTTCTGGCTCGTTCTACACGGTAATTCTTCTTTAATACCAATGAAGCGAGAAGATAGTTACAATCTACATCTTCTGCGATAAGAACGTATTTCTTGCCGTTCGACCGTGTAGGAGCATCTGACATCTGTGCTTTCGATGCCACTTCAACGCCTTTCGTCTCACCGTTACATTCATTACTGTAAACGAACGATAGGTCTTTTATTAGCGTTCGTGCCTGAAAGCAGTCTTGTTCAATCCCTTCAAGTAGTGTTTTTCGTTCATCTTCATTTTGTGTTTGCTTCATGCTGCGGGCTTTATCCAAGATGGAATCCAAGAGGATGTATGCCTGTTCCTTTACCCTGTCAATCATAAATCGTTAAATCTTAGTACAATAACAATCTTTAATATTGATGCAAAGATATACAGAAAAACGGAATTTAGCAAAAGAAAACGGAAATAATCACTGCATTTAACCTACGTTAACACTGAATTTTTATGCTGCCTTGCGTAGTTTTAGTCCACCAAGTAGCAAGAAGAGAGCAAAGCCTGTAGCAAGTCCTGCAAGTGCGTCTATGGCGTAATGTGCCATAATGTATACTGTAGAAAGGCACAAGAAGATGTACGGAATGGCAAGAAACATAAGGTATTTCCACATTCTCATTCTACCGACTATTATCATTACGAGCGTCGCAATGGCTACATGACTGGAGGGAAAAGCGGCTGTTGGTCGCTCGCCTGCACTGTGAGCCATCATACATAGGTTATAAAATAGACCGCCATCCCAACCTGGGGCCTTCAGACATTCTGTGGAATGGGAGAAGTATGTACCTACATCGGGGAAATGAGCTTGCTCTATTCGCTCTACACCAGCGGCGAGAAAGTAATACTGCGGACCTGTAACGGGCAAGAAGAGGTATATCACATAGCAGATGAAGAAGCCGCCAAAGACGAGGTATGCCACTCGTTCCACCTGCTGATAATCACGGAAAAAGATGTAGATTATCGTGACTACGAAGAATAAATAGTATGACACATAGCCCATATACATCAGTTCTGACACTACGGCACTACTGAAAATGCGCGAGAACCACAGCGAAGGTTGCATATCAAAGAGGTCTTGCTCGTAACTGGCGAAGAAGTGATCGTAACAACCAAACTGATGGTTTATATCGTAAGTATCGGGGTACCATGAGCTTAACATTAGCAAAAGGTAACCTATACGGCACAACATCAC
>CAKQDQ010000082.1 GCA_934229335.1 uncultured Prevotella sp. | reverse complement strand
CGTATTCGCAAGAAACGTATTATATGATTACTACCAGGGTTAACGGTATAGTATCGCACCGTAATACCGTTTCCTGGTGCTGTTTGTCCAAGTATTGTTGTATTGTCGCCTATTGTCAAATTAGATGCTAACGCCACTACGCCACCGACATCAAACACTACGATTTTCTTAGTATTGCCTTTAACAGCCTCTCGTAATGAGCCTGTGCCTTTATCGTTCAAGTTCGTCACGTGACGTATCTCTCCGCCACGTCCGCCTGTTACGTAACGTCCATGTCCCTCAGCACCTGGGAAAGCTGGTGTCTGCGCCATCGTTACCGTAGAGGCTGTCGCTGCGCCAAGCAGCAGGGTTAGTATCTTCTTATCCATCTCGGTTCTTTTTGATAGTTAGTATATTCGGTTGGTTTACTTTAATAAAGTAATTTCTGCAAAGTTACGACTTTTTCCTTTATAATGCAAACAATACTCAAAAAAACTTTGTAACTTTGCAGAACTGATACTTTTTCTTCTTTGAAAGAATATATCATAAAAATTATTATTGAAGTAACACCTGAATATGATAAGCAAACCTGAAAACAGAAAATGGAAAGTGCTTGAGAGTAAGAAACTCCTTAACAAAGGCACATGGATGAATTTAAGAGAGGAGAAGGTACAACTTCCATCTGGTGCCATTGTACCCGAATGGTTTATTCTTGAATTTCCTGATTGGGTAAATGTCATTGCCATTACGAAGAATGGCGATTTTGTTATGGAAGACCAATACCGCCACGGCATTGGAGAAACGCACTACGAACTCGTTGCTGGCGTGATAGATGCTGGCGAGACGCCTCTTGAAGCTGCCCAAAGGGAACTTAGCGAAGAGACGGGATATGGCGGAGGCAAATGGGAACTATTCATGACGCTCTCGCCTAACCCGACGAATCACACTAACCGCAGTTACACTTTCCTTGCCACTGGGGTTGAGAAGCTTAGCGAACAGCACCAAGAAAAGACTGAGGATATTCACGTTGATATTTTTTCACGTGATGATGTTAAACAAATTCTTGAGTCTGGCGAGATTATACAGGCACTCCACGCTGCACCGCTATGGAAGTATTTTGCCAACACAGATAAATAGAAACATAAGAATAATGAATAATGAATAACGAAGTACCCAACACTCCAATCCTTAACGACCACAACAAGGAGGAATATCGTCCTGCTCACACTGCCGAACATTTACTCAACCAGGTTATGGTAAGGAAATTCGGATGTGAACGCTCAAAGAACGCGCACATAGAACGTAAGAAATCAAAGATTAACTATAATCTTGCCCAATGCCCTACTCCTAAACAGATACAGGAGATTGAAGAGAGAATGAACGACCTCATTGCGCAAGACCTGCCCGTCACCTACGAGTTCGTAACCCGTGAAAATATACCTGAAGGCGTAAAACTGGACAAACTGCCTGAAGACGCATCAGACACTCTGCGCATTGTTCGCATCGGCGAGTATGACATCTGTCCCTGCATTGGACAACACGTCAATTCTACAGGCGAAATTGGTTTCTTTCATATAACATCTACAAGTTACAATAACGGTTCGTTCAGAATTGTTTTCAAAGTCAAAGTATAACCAAACGACTAAACAACTAAACGACAAAACAACAACAATGGCATACGGAAAATGGATTGGCGCAGCCATCGGCGCTTTTAGCGGTGGTGTTCTCGGAGCATTGGCAGGCTATGCTATCGGTAGTCTGTTCGACAAGGCTATCGAAACAGGACAACAAGACTTTAACGCTGACAACACCAATAACACATCCCACGCTTTCAGCGAAAATGAACGTCAGCGCAGAGAAGAGGAGGCACGCAACGGCTTCTTGTTCTCACTAATGGTACTGTCCGCTCATATCATTCAGGCAGACGGCAAGATTATGCACTCTGAGATGGAGACGGTGCGACGTTTTCTTCGCAACAGTTTCGGCATTGCAGCGGAACAACAGGGCAACGACATTCTCCTTCGATTGTTCGACTACCGTAAGCAATACGGTGAAGCATTATGGAACAGACAGATACGTGAGGCTTGTCTGCAAATGCGCAGCATCATGCCTGATGAGCACCGTCTGCAACTACTTGCCTTCCTTGCTGAGGTGGTAAAAGCTGACGGCAACATACACCCCGATGAAATTTCTGCCATGCACGATATTGCCTCATTGTTAGGCTTTAACGCTAACATCGTCAGCCAGCTTCTTTCACTTGGCGGTTCTAACACCAGCGATGCCTACAAGGTGTTAGGAATTTCTCCTGATGCTACAGACGAGGAAGTACGTAAGGCATACCGCGACTTGGTAAAACAGAATCATCCTGACCGTGTCGCTACACTTGGTGAAGACATTAAAGCTGCCGCTCAAAGAAAGATGCAGGAGATTAACGAAGCGAAAGAAATAATTTTCAAGGAAAGAGGACTGTAAACTTTTTCATAATAACATCTTATACAAATGCTGCGTTCAGAGCAGATAGCAAGCATAGGCTACCACCATGTTGTTATATTACTCGTCAGACATGTGTTTCAGTTGGTCAAGCACAAGCATTCCACCCTGTGAGAATCCTACCAGTACAAACCTGCGCCCTTGGTTTTTGTGCTTCATATAATAGTCGAAAGCCTCGCATACCTCAGCTGCCACCTTTCTGTATTCCTGTGCAGACTGTTCGATAGAAAGACTCAAGGCATCAAAAGTAAACTGGTGGTAATAAGGAGCAATATAGTTAAAGTCCGATTGCCCGATGTTCTTCTCCACATAAATTTTAATCTTCCCACACTATACTGGAGTAATCTCTATCAGGTACTGAAGTGAGAAGGCTCTAATCGTATCATTATGTCTACGCATTGCCATAGTAAAAGTACTCACTTTCAAGCGTTTTCCCTCGCCAAGGCATAGCGAAGTTGGAAACTTCGGCTCCATATTTATCGACAATCAAAAATCCCAGCACAGCAGAATTATATTCTGCCATGCTGGGATTACTTAGTAATATTTAAAAAATAACTTATTCAATTTTTATATTGTTTGAGTAATGTTTTCTTACACATTTTTTCAATATTACTTATAATGATAAAGAGATAATACGTTACAGGTTGCCTCTCTCCTTGTCAAGGTAGTACTTATATGTGCCTACGGTGAGTTCGTCACAAGCAGCTTCATCGCATATCACGATGCTGTGCTGGTGCATCTGAAGGATTGATGCTGTCCACTTGTGTGACACTGAGCCGTCTATGATATGCTGAAGCGCACGTGCCTTGTTGTGACCACTGCATACAAGGAGTACTTCCTTGGCTGCCATCACAGTACCGATGCCTACGGTGAGTGCCTGCTTTGGCACAAGGTCGAGGTTGCCTTCAAAGAAACGCGAGTTGGCAATGATAGTGTCTGTGGTAAGGGTCTTGATGCGTGTCTTGCTGCTGAGCGAAGAACCTGGTTCATTGAAGGCAAGGTGTCCATCGGGACCTACGCCACCCATGAAGAGGTCTATGCCACCAGCGTCTTCTATGGCTTTCTCGTATGCCTCGCACTCTGCCATAAGGTCCTTGGCGTTACCGTTAAGTATGTGTACGTTCTCTTTCTTAATGTCGATGTGTGAGAAGAAGTTATTCCACATAAATGAATGGTAACTCTCTGGATGTTCCTCAGGAAGGTTTACATACTCATCCATATTGAAGGTAATGACATTCTTGAAAGATATCTCACCTGCTTCATATTTCTTTATCAGTTCGCGGTAAAGTCCGAGTGGTGAAGAGCCTGTAGGACATCCTAACTTAAATGGCTTCTCTTCTGTAGGGTTTGCCTCTTTGATTCTCTTGGCTACATAGTCAGCAGCCCACTTGGACATTTTGTCGTAGTCTGGTTCAATGATTACTCGCATAGTTTACTTCTTTTATTGGTTGTTTAGATAAGTTTTGCTTCTCGTTTACGTTCACTTACAGTTCATAACTGCCAACGCTCTTTTCGTTGTTTTTTCTATAACTTTTGTAAGAAATAACGTATTCTTTCTTTTTTTATTGTATTATTTCATTATTTTTCTTTAGTTTTTGCGTACTCTTTATTACGCTTGGTTGGCATACTTACGGCAGAAGATAACGTAGCATATTATGCCTCCTACTGCCATGAGTGCGCCTATAGCGGCTGGATAATGGTACGTGGCGGGATTGTCTTCTACTATCGGTAGTCCTCCGAGCCATGCTCCTGCTGCATTGCCAAGGTTGAACGCCAACTGTACCATTGCTCCTCCCATCAGTTCACCTCCTTTGCTAAATCGGAGCAGAAGCAGCTGCTGTGGTGGTGACACTGCGAAGAGACAGCCACACGTTACTACCATCAGCGGTATCAAGCACCACTTTATGTCGGCTGTAAAGGCTATAACGATAAGGCTTATGAATATTATGACCTCCAGTCCGCGACCTGTCACTCCTGGTCCGAAATGGTCTGATAGCTCACCTCCCATGAGGTTGCCTATCACCATTCCCGCTCCTGCAAGTACCATCATTATGGTCATCCATTCTACTGGCACACCTGCAAGCTGCGTCAACGTAGGAGAGATGTAACTGTACCAACAGAAGATGCCTCCGTTACCGAATATCGTTGCCATGATAATGAGCCACGGTGCAGGCTTCTTAAGGAACCTGAAGGTGCCTTTTAAGCCTGTATCTGGCAGCGGCTTCATCTCTGGTATCCAGCGCATTATGCTGATGAGTGTAAAGGTGTTCCATACGCATGAGATAGCGAACACTACGCGCCAGCTTACCATACTGGTGAGAAGTGTTCCTAAAGGTATGCCTATGAGGTTGGCTATCGTCATGCCCGATGTCATTATCGCCACTGCGAGTGTTGACTTTCCGTCCTTTGACAGTCGGTCAGCGACTATGCTTCCCACGCCGAAGTAGGCACCATGAGGAATTCCTGCACAGAAGCGAAAGAGTATCATCAACACGAATTGCCACGACATGCCGTTATTGTCTGTTGGCACAGGACATACACTCATGGCAAAGGTGGAGATGACCATTATGCTACACAGCATATAGAGTATTCGTTTTAGTGGCCATGTGCGTGCAACAATGGCTACCATTGGTGCTCCAGCACACACGCCAAGGGCGTATGCTGAAATAAAATAACCTGCTTGCGGTATCGTCACTCTAAAATCTGTCGCAAGATATGGTAATATGCCCATCATGACATACTCTGCTACTCCTAAGCCAAACGTTCCAAAGGCAAGGGCTGTTAATGCTTTTTTCATCGTTAAGTGTTTTCTTGAGATTATGTTTTTCGTTTCCTGAAGTTGTGCGTATTAACGCACTGTTATGTCGTACTTAATTTTTCCTAAGCATGAAGTATTCTTTACTTCCATTACTATGCGGTAGAGGTTCTTCCCCCACAGCCCTTGCAGCAATGGGTCAAGCAAAGCTGACTTGTCTTCTACTGTTACCGCAAGACTTGTCGCATCATACGCCAACGTCGCGTTTCCTATACGTACTACTCCTGCCTTTGAAGCGTCTGGCTTTACTGTCGTCATCAGCATTAGGCGCGATGGTGTCTTGTATTCGTTAAGGACGTAATTCTCTGTCACTGACACCTTTGAACCTTTCAGCGACACTGTGCGCTGCCATGTCTTTACTGCCGCCTCCTTGGGGTATGCTCCTGCTATATCGAGCGTTATGCTGTGGCGGCTGTTTTTCAACACTGTAGCGTGATACTGCTTGCCGTCTTTCTGGCTTACACCGTTTATCTGTGGCAGGTTGTGGTAGTCACTCTGCATAGTCCAAATAGTGTATCGCTGTCCGCTGAATGTCTTGGAGGTGTATTCCCCTACTCCACAGTCTATAAGTAGTGGCTCTCCGTTATTGTAAACGATGAAGGAGCCTACGTCGTTATGATTATGGCTCTCACCGTTTGTACCGCCTTTCACTGCTACATACACGCCATTGCTGCGCATTGTGGCTATCTGTAGGTTTGGCAGCCATGACTCTACTAATGGTTCTACGGGTTTTTCTGACTCTAACGCTGTTACCTCGCGCAGCAACATCAGCTCTCTGCCGAGCGTTGGGAAGTTGCCACTCTTGGCATAAAGTGCCGCAGGGTCATTCCAAAAGTCTTTGTCTTGCGCCACCCACGCGGCAAAGCCTTTCATGGCTGCATCGTTAAGGTATTGCGCAAAGGGCCACAACACATTGAGTTGCACCACACTTTTGTTTTCATGGGCATCGGCAAAGTTTACGGAATAGCCATTGCCTATGTACATTTTATATATATATGCTCCCATGCGTGCCACTTTTTCTTTCTGATAATCGAGCACGGTGACATTAGCGAGACTGTCGGTCTGTATCTGCTTCATCAGCGCAAGACACTCAAAGAGTGACGCTGCCGCCCTGTCCCAGTAGCTGGTTCCTTCATCGCAACCACCGTCTTCTGGATAGGCGTCGATAAAGGCGCGCATACAGCTTTCTATCTCGGTCACGGCTTTCTGTCTGCGGTCACTGTCTTTTTCATACAACATCACGCAGGTAAGCCAGTTGCTACATATCCAGGGATTCCAGTTCATGCCTGCCTTCTTCCACCAGTCTTTGCTGCCAAGGGCCTTGGTAAGAATACGATAGTTTATCTCTCGCTCTATCTTACGGTATAGTTCGGGAGAGAATTTGTCTAACTCTGCCTTCAGTTCTTTACCTGTCCAGGCTATGAGTGAGGCTGACTCTGCATTGAAGAGGTCTACGGGCTGGTCGCTATATACTGGTATAGGTTTGCCGTAGTGTGCTGGTATGCCCCACCATGGTTCTTCCATCATTACCTCAAGACCATTGATGATGTCGGGCATGAAGCGTCCCTTGCGCTCCGTTATCTCTGCCATGACAAGGGCGGCGAGTTGACGACGACGCTCAAAGACTATGCCTTCATACCCCACTCTGTTGCCTTCTTTACGGAAACGGGCAAACTCTGTTACGGGGAGTGTTGCCCATGGCTTACCGAGGTATGTCTCGCCATAGCGTACGTATGACGAGGTGTTTAATCTGCCAGACGCAAACGTAACGCAGGCTGTTAAGAGTAGTAGTAGTGTTAGTAAATATCTGCGCATAATTTCTGCTTTTTTTATTTTCTTATTTATCCCGATTTTTCTTTTTTTGCAATACACTAAGGTTCAATGTATTACTAATCTATAAAACAATCTCTATCTAATCACGATGCGATTAGATACAAATCACAATGCAATTAGATAGTGATTATGATGCAATTAGATAGTGATTAGTTACGTATACTTTTTATATGTCTCCATCAAGTAAGACGGGGAACTTTTTTCTAAAGTTATCCAAGCGTTGCATATCCAGCTCTACTGTGACCGTGCCTACTGTGCCGTCTGACACCATCGCCATGTCTTTGCCATAGGCATCTAATGCTATGGTACCACCATCATAGCGGCATACTGGGTCGTTGCCTACTCTGTTCACTGCCAACACATAACATTGGTTTTCTATAGCTCTGGCGTGGGTGAGCACATTCCACACTCTACGACGACTGTCGGGCCAGTTGGCTACGTATATAGCGCAGTCATATAACGGCTGACCGACTTCTGTTTTGTTGTCATCATGCACTATCCTGTTACGTGAGAATACAGGGAAGCGAAGGTCGTAGCATACTTGCAGAAAGAAGCGTACGCCACGCCACTCTACTATCACGCTGTCTTCGCCTGGTGAATACATTTTCTGTTCGCCACCGTAAGTGAAGAGGTGGTGCTTGTCGTAATAGTGTACGTTGCCATCGGGGGTTACGAAATAGAGTCGATTACGACGTTCGCCGTCACTGGTTACAACGGCTACGGAACCTGTTACTGCTGCGTCAAACTTGTGAGCTATTGCCTTCAACCAAACAAGCGTATCACCATCTGCTGGCTCTATGCCGTTTCCGGGGGTAACGGCAAACCCTGTTGTAAACATTTCGGGTAGGACATACAGGTCTGAGGCTGGTGCTGCTTGCATCAGTTCTTCTGCCCTCTGGCGATTTACGATGGGCTGTTCCCACGCTATGTCCATCTGTACAAGTGTTGCTTTCATAGCTTTTTGCTTTATCTCCATAAGATTACATTAATCCTGCATTAATACTTTTGCTCTTTCATACGTTTTGCCTAACGTGTTTTCTGTAATAGATTTATGAAGATTAATGTAACAAAAAACAATGCGTTAACGTTAATAAACGCATAAAGGGAGACACAGCAACCGCACGATTGCTATGTCTCCCTTATTGTCTTATATCACCGTATGCTTATCATACGTATGTTTGACTTTATTACTTGTTCACCTGGAACTTTGTGATACCGTCCTTAATGTAACCTACAATCTGGTTGGCAGCTGCGATACCAGCATTGGTATTAGCCTCTGCTGTCTGCGCACCCATCTTCTTTGGGGTAGAGAAATAACGACCTTCAAACTTTGCAAACTCTGCATCTGCGTCTGGCTTGATGTCTGTAATATACTTAAGGTCGGTACGCTCTGCCATGAGTTCGATAAGACCTGCCTCGTCAATTACTTCCTTACGGGCTGTATTGATAAGGATAGCGTTCTTCTTCATTGTAGCGCAGAGTGCCTTGTTGATAGACTGCTTGGTCTCTGCTGTCGCAGGGATGTGGAGTGATACGATGTCTGCCTCCTTGAAGAGGTCTGCCTGTGAAGCCATTGCCTTAACACCAGCTGCCTCTATTACGTCTGCTGGACAGTAAGCATCGTATGCGCATACTTCCATACCGAAGCCTTGAGCGATACGTGCCACGTTGCGACCTACGTTACCGAATGCGAGAATACCAAGCTTCTTACCCTTTAACTCACTGCCTGCCTTGCCATTGTAGAAGTTACGAACGGTATAAACGAGCAAGCCAAGTACGAGCTCTGCTACTGCATTGGCGTTCTGACCTGGGGTATTCATTACAACAACATTGTGGGCTGTTGCGGCTGCAAGGTCTACATTGTCGTAGCCTGCACCTGCACGTACTACTATCTTAAGGTTCTTTGCTGCATCAAACACCTCGTTGTCGATTTTGTCTGAACGTATGATGATTGCGTCAACATCCGCTACTGCTGCAAGGAGCTGTGCCTTTTCTGTATACTTTTCGAGGAGGGCGAGTTCATAACCAGCACCTTCTATTACTTCCTTTATACCTGCCACTGCTGCAGGAGCGAAAGGTTTTTCTGTTGCTATTAATACTTTTGCCATTGTTTTTCAGTGTTTTACATTGCGTGTCTTGTTGCTCGGTATACTGGGTATCACCACCACATAGTGTGTTTTTTAATGACTACCAATACCGAAACAACCAAACAACTTAAAAACTAAACAACTAATTAGTGCTTTGCCTCAAATTCCTTCATGCAAGCAACGAGTGCCTCACAGCCCTCAATGGTCTGTGCATTGTAGCAAGAAGCACGGAAACCACCTACTGAACGATGGCCCTTGATGCCTACCATGCCACGCTCCTTCATTGCGAAGTCGAGGAATTCCTGCTCCAACTCCTTGTACTCGTCATTCATAACGAAGCACAGGTTCATCAGTGAACGATCCTCTACGTTTGCTGTTCCGTGGAAAAGCTTATTACGATCTATCTCACCGTATACTATCTCAGCACGCTGCTTTGCACGCTTTTCCATCTCTGCAACACCACCGTTGCGCTTAATCCAACGCAGGGTCTCAAGGGCAGAGTAGATAGGAACTACTGGTGGTGTGTTGAACATTGAACCCTTCTCTACGTGTGTGCGGTAGTCAAGCATTGTAGGAATCTGACGTGACACCTTACCGAGGAGGTCGTTCTTGATGATACAGAAAGTAACACCTGCCATTGCAAGGTTCTTCTGTGCACCACCGTATATCATGCCATACTTGCTTACGTCGAGTGGACGTGAGAAGATATCAGAACTCATATCTGCGATTACTGGTACTGGTGAATCGAAGTCCTTACGTATTTCTGTACCGTAGATGGTGTTGTTTGATGTGATATGGAAGTAATCCGCATCAGCTGGAATAGTGAAATCCTTTGGTATATAGGTATATGTAGCTTCTGCTGAAGATGCTACCTCTACAACCTCACCGAAAAGCTTGGCTTCCTTCATGGCCTTCTTTGCCCAAACACCGGTGTTGAGGTATGCGGCTTTCTTCTCAAGGAAGTTATAAGGTATCATGCAGAACTCAAGCGAAGCACCACCACCGAGGAAGATTACCGAGTAACCTTCTGGTATCTGGAGTAATTCCTTGAACAACGCAACTGCTTCGTCAACGACAGGCTGGAAGTCCTTTGCGCGGTGACTGATCTCCATCAGTGAGAGGCCTGAACCATTAAAGTCAAGGCACTGTGCTGCGGTTGCCTCAATTACTTCACGTGGAAGCATTGATGGGCCTGCATTAAAATTGTACTTCTTCATCGATTTATTGTTTAAAGTTTATATAGACTTTTTACGCTTATTTCTACCCCTCTATAAAAGAAGGTGTTTTTAACTACAAAGTATATGGTTAGACTTTGCGGAGCAAAGGTACGCATTTTATTTGAAATCAACAAAAAAAAAATGCACAAAATCGGTTTTTTGTGCATTTCGCTTGCTTTTTACGATATTATGACAAGTAAAGATGTCAATATGCCAAAAAGGAATATGTTTCTTGCAGTCATGCCTAATACGCGGTTTAAGGCGGTTCCGGCACTTATCTTTCGCATTGTATTCCAGGTTTGAAGATGGGGAACGAGTAACGCTATCGAATATAATATCTGCCACCAACTGCTGCTGAGACCGGCAAAGACTAACGTTATCGCTACGGGGATTATTAGGAAGTATAACCATTCTGTTGTTTTCTTACCTAAAAGAACGACAAGGGTTAGTTTGCCTACTGAGCGATCGTTGTCGATGTCTCGATAGTTGTTGACTAACAGTAGGGTGTCTACTACGC
>CAKQDQ010000081.1 GCA_934229335.1 uncultured Prevotella sp. | reverse complement strand
GCACGGTGGTATTCTCCATTCACCTCTACCCCAGTGGCAGTGCGAGTAATTTCAAGACGGACCTTACCGTCCAAGGTGTCCAAATGTGCTACATCCATATCAACAGCTACTGGGCTATACTTATAGTATAAAGCACGTTCCTTCAGTCGTCCCTCGTTAGCATAATTTACGTAGAGCTTCAAGTCTCTTACGGCACCTTCTGCAACGCTAACAGACTTGAGAACTTCTATCTCATTGTCAAATCCGTCACTGTTGGTTACAAAGCCAAGATTTGCAGCAGCCTGAATGCTACTTGCATTACGACTCATTTTAGGGTCATCCTCCTTCACGAGAATCTTTGCAGTAATTTCATAGACAGGAGAGGTATAGCGTATATAGAAAATAGCTATACCAAGACAGATAACTAAAGAAAGCAGTATCCACTGCCAATTCAAAAGAAGTGTTTTGATAAAGAACTGTAAGTTCAGGAAACTGTTTTCCTGTCCTTCTTCCTTACCACTACTGTTTGTTACAGAGTTTGGAGATTCTATCATAATTATGTAAATATTGTTTAATTCGTTTAAGAGTACAGTCTGCAAAATTCAGAGTAACGTGTGCAAAATTATAAAATATTTTTAATATAGAGCCTAACAAAGCAAACTTTTTTAGTACCAAATAGCCTTTTATTGACAAAATAATACGTATTATCGATTTTTTTATGTAACTTTGCAGACAATTAAACAATAAGAATTTATATGATGGGCATATTTCCATTCTTCAAAAAACGAGACAACGATACAACGAAAGTTGGAGGAATGCAGGACTATATGATGTTGATAAGAGTTTATTTTCAGGCCGCTATAGCAGCACAAGTGGGAATAAACAATATCGCCATGCTCCCAGACCTCCGCGTCTTTAAGCAGACCTTCAAGGTGCATACGGAACATAATCGCCTTGGTACAGGAGAGAAAAATGCTTGCAAAAAGATGTTAAAGGATTTGTATGGTCACGATGATGCTTTCTTCAGAGAGATAGACAAGAGCGTGGCTAAGAACTGTAGGAAAATACAGGACGTGCAAACCTATATGCTACAATTCCAGCATTTTACTCAAGACACAATGATGTTGATGGGCAATTTGATGAAGTTTAAATTGCGATTACCATCAATTTTCAAAAAAGCAATAAAGACCATGACTGCCAAGACAGTTAACGATCTGTTTACCAAAAATGACTTCAGCGACCAAGGTACGCTAAAAGCCGTTGCCTCTGTAAGAAAATATAATCAACGTCTGGGATTCTCGCAGCAGTGGATAACAGACTTCGTATATCAAGTTGTAATGCTTGCTAAGAAAGAGAAAGCACCAGCTGATAAATAAAGAACGATTGACAAAAAGGCAAAGAAACGAAGAAAAACATGAGTATAATAGAAAAATACATGTAGATTCGCTTGTAGAATAGATAGAAAATCGTTAACTTTGCCACACAAAACCAATACCTGTATGTCAAAATCTGAGTCACAAATAAATACATTTACTACCCGTGTTCGTCAAATGATTCTCAAGTTCAAAGAGATAAAAAAAGAGAATACGGAGCTGTATTCTATGGTTGACGAACGAGACAAGCAGATAGACGAGCTAAAAAAACAACTTGACGAGGCGCAAAAGAAATATAACGCGCTAATGGCAGCAAAGATGCTGAACATTGCCGATGCTGACATCGAAAGCACAAAGAAAAGAATTAACAAACTTATAAGAACCGTTAATCAGTGCATAACGCTTGTCAGCGAAAAGTAAAGTTAGCACATTAGCAGTCGCAAGTTGTAAGTAAAAAGTACTCTTCAGCGTAAGAAGTCTATGGAAGAAAACGTAAAGAAACAACATATCACCATTAATGTCTACGATACCCCAATATCTATAATGGTTCCTGCGGAACAGGAAGGTCATTACAGAGAAGCGGGAAAGATTATTAATGACAGATTGAACGCATACTTCAGCGCCTACAAAGGACTGAAGAACGACAAAGAAATTATCTATTATGCAATGATAGATATAGCATTGCGTTGCGTTTCCGAAAGTAAGAAAAACGACGTCTCTCCCTTTACAGATATTCTCTCCACTCTGACTTCTGAGATTGAGGAAGCACTGAAGGAATCATAACACATTATTTATATTCACTCTATAGTTACCTACACTATAGATATACTGTCTCTCCATCACCGTAGATAGTAGGTTGCCAAATGTCTAAATACGTTCTTATAGTGTAGCACAAGAGTGATAAGACAACAGTAACAGAGAATATTTGTAAACTTAAACCATAACTATAACATTTTAAGAAACTATGACTATAACCATTATAGCTATTGTAGCTGCTCTTATCATAGGCGGATTAGGAGGCTATCTTACCTTCAGATACGTCATACAAGGGAAGTACAATGAGATGGTTGCCAGCGCGGAGAAAGCCGCAGAGGTACTGAAAGAAAAGAAACTCCTTGAGGTAAAGGAGAAGTTTATTAACAAAAAGAGTGAGCTGGAGCGTGAGGTTCAACAGAGAAACCAAAAGATACAGCAAACAGAAAATAGGCTGAAACAGCGTGAGATAAACCTGAACCAGAAGCAGGAAGAACTCGGAAAGCGTAATCAAGAAGTAGACCAGCAGTTACAGCGCATCGAAAACGACAAGAAGTTACTTGCATTAAAAGAACAAGAGCTGTCAGAGATGCAGATGAAAGAGCGTGAGAAGCTGGAGCAACTATCAGGACTTTCCGCAGAAGAAGCCAAGGTAAGACTCATCGACAGCCTTAAGGACGAGGCTCGTACTAATGCCCAGAGCTACATTAACGAGATAATGGACGAGGCAAAAATCAATGCCAACAATGAGGCAAAGAAGATTGTTATCAAGACCATTCAGCGTGTAGCAACAGAGACAGCCATAGAGAACTCTGTAAGTATTTTCCACATTGACAATGACGAAGTAAAGGGACGAATCATTGGTCGTGAGGGAAGAAACATCAGAGCGTTAGAAGCTGCTTGCGGAGTAGAAATAGTAGTTGACGACACTCCAGAAGCTATCGTTATCTCAGCTTTCGACCCTATACGCCGCGAGACATGCCGTTTGGCATTGCATCAACTCGTAACAGACGGTAGAATACACCCTGCCCGCATAGAAGAAGTTGTAGCCAAGGTAAAGAAACAGCTTGAACAAGAGATAATAGAGACAGGTAAACGTACTACAATAGACCTTGGTATACATGGTCTTCACCCTGAGCTTGTACGCATAATCGGTAAGATGAAGTATCGCTCAAGTTATGGTCAGAACCTTCTTCAGCATGCTCGTGAGACCGCAAACCTTTGTGCCGTTATGGCAGCGGAGCTTGGTCTTAATCCAAAGAAGGCAAAGCGTGCAGGTCTGTTACATGATATAGGTAAAGTTCCAGACGAGGAAAGCGAACTGCCTCACGCACTGTATGGAGCGAAGCTCGCAGAGAAGTACAAGGAAAAACCAGAGATATGTAATGCAATCGGCGCACACCATGACGAGATGGAGATGACATCTCTCATCGCACCTATTGTGCAAGTATGTGACGCTATCTCAGGCGCACGTCCAGGTGCACGTCGTGAGATAGTAGAGGCTTACATCAAGCGTCTCAATGACTTGGAAGCTATAGCCATGAGCTATCCTGGTGTTACAAAGACATATGCTATACAGGCAGGTCGCGAGCTGCGCGTTATCGTAGGAGCCGACAAGATGACCGACGCTGAGACTGAAGCATTGTCAGGAGAAATCGCTACAAAGATTCAGAACGAAATGACCTATCCTGGTCAGGTAAAGATTACCGTAATTCGTGAAACAAGAAGCGTAGCTTACGCTAAGTAATAAACACAAAGACAGATTTTATAATTATCACGGTTATATAACGCTTACCTTATATGATAATATGTTTTTATCATGAAATAGGACAAAGCCATTTATAGAACCACCCCTAACAGATAAAGAAAAGATGACGTGCTGATTGTTATTAACAGTTGACACGTCATCTTTTTATATTCAAAAGCGAAAAAACTTAAGGAAAACAATCTAAGTAAGTATTAAGAATCATACTTACAGCAATTATTCATTTTATCTTTATTGCCATCAAGAGCAGTTCAATAATGGTGGTTCAATAAAGTCTGTTCAGAACTTATATATTATTGTGCAGCTTCTGACATTACTAACGGTAAAAACCACAACATCTCATAAGCTTCGTCCACACAAGACAACGCTGAATTATAGAACCTCATCAAAATATTATCAAACACATATTTATCATTCCACTCTTATCACATTTTTCCTTCTGTGACTTCTTGCTAAAAGGCGGTGCTTACGCCTTACGTACTTCTTATAGCCCACAAACGCTGCCACAGCACCCACACTACCAAGCAAGAACAGCACAATACCACCACCAAGGTTGTCGCCCTTTACCCTTGACCACATATCAACTACCGCAGGTGTGCTATCACCAGCATCGTGAATCATGGCGCAACGAGCTACGACACTACTGTCAGGATACATAATCGGGTTGAGGTGTGCTCGTCGTGCCTTCTCTCCAAAGAAGTAAGCAAGGTTTACAGTAGTAGGATAAGTAGCAGAATCACTCATTGCTTCCAATATATTATCGGTCGCCACACTACTAACATAACCAGTGGCGTCCATATTAGCAAGTGCTACATCACCCTGGCATAAGTAGTTAATGAAATATGCCGCCGCTTTAGGATTGCCAGCATACTTAGGAATCACCCAGCCATCAAACCATACGTTGCTACCCTCGCGAGGAACATTGTAATTGAGATGTACATTATTCTTCTCCGCTTCTTCTATTGCCCACACAGCATCTCCGCTCCATGTCATGTTAAGGAGTGCCTTGCCTTTGGTCATTGTCTCCTTGCCAAAATCAGCTTCCCAGCCCTCGATGTTGGGCTTTAGTTTCTTTAAGTACTCCTCTACCGTACGGATATTCTCTGGTGAATAATCATTCATTAGGTCTTTTACCGTCAACTTACCTTGCTCAATCTGCTTACGACGAGCATAGATAAGTGCTGTGCCGTAACTATCGCGGTACGAGTCTTTCATAAGCAGTTTTCCCTTATAGCGTGGGTTCCACAGCGTGCCCCAAGTAAAGGAATCTTGCTCTGGCACATGATCTGCATTATACAGTATTCCTGCCGTGCCCCACATATAGCCTACGGCATAATCATGCGCCCTACGACCAGGCACGCTTACCGCATCTATCTGGCTGACAATATAAGGCGAAAGATTCTTTATATAGTTCGGTGTTTTACCGAAGTCTGTGTCAATTGGCAGAAGAAGGTTCTTGCGAAGCATCCTTTCGATGATGTATTCTGATGGGCATACCACGTCAAAATCCTCATGACCACGCTCTATCTTAGTTAGCATTATCTCGTTAATATCAAAGGTTTGATATATGACCCTGATATTACGTCCTGTCTGTTTCTTATACCATTCAGGAAACTCCGCTAACTTTTCTTCATTAATATAATCGCCCCAGTTGTAAACTTTCAACACTTCCTCGCGCGGTTCTTGCTGAGAGCAACAGACGCATACTAACGACAGAGCGAGCAACAAGACGCCAAAAGGAAGGTAATGTAATATATTCTTTATCATTTTACTTTAGAAGAACGTCGGTTTATTATGAAGAGTAATGCCAATACAAGCACGAAGATAATGGTGCTGAGCGGTCGTAACTCAGGCGTTAGCCCCCCCTTTCGTGCATCAGCGTAAATAAATGTAGAGAGAGTCTCAAGTCCCTCATTACCTATAGTAAAGATGGTTATGGCAAAATCGTCAATAGACAGCGTTATGGCAAGCATGAAACCAGCCACCATACCAGGCAATATCTCAGGCACAATCACCTTGCGCAGCGCCTGAAAGGGCGACGCCCCAAGGTCAAGGGCAGCCTCATAAAGGTTAGGGTTCATCTGCTTCAGTCGCGGAAGTACACTTAGCACCACATAAGGCGTGCAGAAAGCAATGTGAGCAAGGACAACAGTAAGGTAACCTTGCTTTATGCCCAAAGACACGAAGAGTAAGAACAAGGATATACCAATGATAATATCGCCATTAAGTATAGGTATATTATTGACAAACATGATAGCCTTTCTTGCTCTATTCTTCATATTGTAAATGCCTATTGCGGTAAGAGAACCGAGCAGAGTAGAGACCGTTGCTGTTATCAATGCAATACTTATAGTATTTCCTAAGGCATCGGTCAGGGAGTGGTGTGTACCTGAGACGAAGAGATTTTTATAGAGTTGTATGGAGAAGCCCGTCCAGTTACCCATCACCTTTGATTCCGTAAACGAGAAGATGATGATTATAATAATTGGCGAATAGAGCAAGAGCAAAAGCAGCCACAGGTATCCTTGGCACAAAATGCGATGTAAAGTTTTCACAGTATACCTCCTTTCTCTTTATCATTATCATCAGAAGCAAAGATAGTAGAGGCTCCAATAAGTAGCAACATGATGAGCGATAGCGCGGCACCGTAGTTCCACATGGAGTTGTTAACATTCTCCTGAATGGTCGTTCCAAACAGTTTTATGTTATTCATAGTCAGTAGCTCCGAGATAGCGAAAGTAGAGATTGTAGGCATAAACACCATCAACACGCCACTGGATATTCCTGGCATGGATAGCGGCAGTATAGTTTTTATGAACACTTGCCATGGTGATGCACCGAGATCCTCCGCCGCTTCTATGTAACTACTGTCCATTTTCTGTAGCGTATTGTATATGGGATATACCATAAAAGGAATAAAGTTGTAAACCATACCGAAGAGTAATGCCCCTTCTCCGAGAGCGATGCCAGCAAAATCGAACAACGCTACAGTGGCGAGGGTACGCACAAGTATATTCACCCACATCGGGAGTATGAACAACATCACCACCGCATTAGCATGCCTCATCTTACTTCGGGCAAGGATATATGCAGCAGGATAGCCCAAAAGGATGCAGATAAGCGTGGTAAGCACAGCGATACCTATGGAATAGACAAAGGTGTTTACGTCCTCGGAACGGCTCATGAACTTCGTAAAGTTGCTCAGAGTAAAACTCCCATTCTCATCAGTAAAGGAATAGAGAACGATGAGCAGCAACGGCAATACCACAAATATAGCGGAGAAGATGACGTATGGTAGCGTCCAACTCTTACGTGAATAGAAAAACTTTTTCATTACAATCTTAAATTAATAATTAATAATTAAAAATTGATAATTATGATTACTGTAGCAGTTGGCAGCATCAACAACGTAGAAAAGACTCCCTTTCATGCCGACATCAACTAAAGACATATAACTTTTATTGGCATCAACAACGTAGAAACGTCGATGCACGAGGAGTTCCTCGCCTAAGTACCGTAATCATAATTTTTAATTATTAACTTTCATTTTTCAATTCGAAACATTAGATTATCACATCGTTCACATCTATCTTTATGCCTACATGGTCTCCAAGGTCCCATTGGTCTTGCGTGTCTACGTATAACTTCTCACCCCAATCAGTGTCTACCGTGAGGTGATAGTGGTTGCCCTTGTAAAGTATAAAAGCTACATTGCCCGTGAAGATACCGTCTTCCTCATTGTCGGTCAGTTCTATCTTGTCGCACGGAACATACACTTCTACGTTTTCTTTTCCTCGTAACGACACCGCTTTCTCGTCGCTAACAGTAAACTCGCAACCAAGGAACGTAACAGTATTGCTCCCCACCTCTGCCAGAAAAACATTCTCGTCAATGTTTCTTTTCATTATGTGTATGTTATCAGGAGCCACACTCAGACCCACAGTCTCGCCTACATCAAAGTGACGATAGTTGTGCATCATAAACTCGTAGCCATCAGCCTCAGCCAACATCTCATAGTGAACACCCTTGAAGATTGACGATGTTATCTTGCCAACGAACTGTGCTTTCTCCGTATTGCGACTTACCTCAATATCCTCAGGACGTACTACCACGTCAACCTTCTCGTCCTTCATAAAGCCCTTGTCAACGCACTCTATCTGTTGTCCCGCTACAGAGACCAAACAGTCACGGAGCATAACACCATCGAGAATATTGCTCTCACCGATAAAATCTGCCACGAAAGCATTTGAAGGCTCGTTGTATATGTCGGTAGGAGTGCCTATCTGCTGAATACGTCCGTTACTCATCACCACGATAGTGTCACTCAACGTCAAGGCTTCTTCTTGGTCGTGTGTCACGTAAACGAAGGTGATGCCAAGACGTTCGTGCATCTCCTTCAACTCTAACTGCATATCCTTACGCATCTTCAGGTCAAGAGCAGCGAGCGGTTCATCAAGCAACAGCACCTCAGGCTCATTAACTATAGCACGTGCTATGGCAATACGCTGCTGCTGTCCACCAGATAGAGAGTTGACATCACGATACTCATAGCCACTCATATTGACCATACGCAAGGCGTTTGTCACCTTCTGCTTCATCACGTCAGCCGCCATTCCTTTCAGTTTTAATCCGAAAGCAATGTTATCATACACATTAAGATGTGGAAAGAGGGCATACTTCTGAAAGACGGTATTGACGGGACGCTTATAGGCTGGTATATCCGTCACGTCATTACCGCTTATGCTTACCACTCCTTCCGTAGCCACTTCAAATCCTGCCAACAGTCTGAGCAACGTGGTTTTACCACACCCTGAAGGACCGAGTATCGTTACGAACTCTCCTTTACGAACACACAGGTTGATGTTATCCAATGCCGTTTTGTCGCCAAAACGTTTGGATACATTCTTTATCTCTATAATATTCTGTGATTTATTGACCATCACCGTATATTAATATGGATATCTTTTTATTAATAATACAATAGAATTACTTTCCTTTTATGTATTCCGCAACCATTTCTGCGGCACGTTCTCCGTCTACTCCAGCTGATACTATTCCACCAGCATAACCTGCTCCTTCCCCCGCTGGGAAGAGACCTTCTATTGTTATGTGCTGTAGAGTTTCTGGGTTACGTGTAATTCGCACAGGTGCCGATGTTCTTGTCTCCACGCCTATCATCACGGCCTCGTTTGTTAGGAAGCCCTTACGCTGCCTACCGAAGGTCTTAAAGCCTTCTCGCAGACGCTTCGTTATACCGTCTGGCATCCAGAAATGCAGAGGTGAAGAGACTACTCCTGGAGCGTAACTGGTACGTGGAATGTCGTAAGAGAGTTTTCCATTCACAAAATCGTGCATACGCTGCGCTGGTGCTGTTTGCTTCATGTTGCCTTGTTGCCAACAAGCTTTTTCCAGCTGTTGCTGAAAATTCATTACGCTTAGTGCCTCTCTCATGGCATCATTACATGGTGTTTCTTGAGTATTCTCGACCGTAAGTGCCATAGAAGGAATGTCCTCTGGGCGAACTTCCACCACCATACCGCTGTTAGACCATTGTCCTCCACGGTTGCTTGGACTCATTCCGTTGACCACTATCTGCTCTTTGTCGGTAGCGGCTGGTATGATGAAACCACCAGGACACATACAGAAGGAGTACACTCCCCTGCCGTCAACCTGCGTAACGAAGGAATATTCCGCTGCTGGAAGCCATTGCCCCCTGCCTTTTGGCGAATGATACTGTATCTGGTCTATCAACTTTGATGGGTGTTCAAGGCGCACGCCTACCGCTATTCCCTTTGCTTCGATGTCGATATTTGCCGATGCAAGGTAACGGTAGACATCACGTGCGGAGTGCCCCGTAGCAAGAATTACAGGTCCATGATAAACCTCTTCCGCACCACTGTCAAGGTTTACCGCCTCACAGCCCTCCACTTTGTTGTTGGTAACGAGCAGACGCACCATCTTTGTGCGAAAGTGAACCTCTCCCCCACTCTTCTGTATCTGCTTGCGCATATTCTCTATTACGCCAGGCAATTTGTCGGTACCTATATGCGGGTGGGCATCGGCAAGGATGCTTGTCGAGGCTCCATGCTGACAGAACACGTTGAGTATCTTCTCCGTATTGCCACGTTTCTTACTGCGTGTGTACAGTTTTCCGTCAGAATAGGCACCTGCACCTCCCTCACCAAAGCAGTAGTTGCTCTCGCTGTCTACACGCTGTTCTTTCTTTATCTTGGCAAGGTCTCGTTTGCGTTCCCTTACATCCCTGCCTCTTTCTATGACGATAGGCTTCACGCCAAGTTCTATCAATCGAAGGGCAGCGAAAAGACCGCACGGTCCCTCTCCCACGACAACAGCCTGAGGAGCATGTGACACATCACCATACTGTACCTTCTCGTAGCCATCATCCTGCGGCATTTCGTTTACAAAAACTCTCAGCGTCAGGTTAACGAAAACCTGACGCTGACGTGCATCGATACTTTTCTTCAACACACGTACCGCCTTCACGGTTCGTCTGTCAAGGGAAAGGTCACGGCTGATGTAGTCCGTTATATTTTGTTCGCTATACGCCACCTGTGGCAATACGCGAACCTGCAATTCCTTTATCATTTCTTTTACTTACTTGCCTCAAACTCCGCCAGTATCTCCTCTGAAGGCTTTGCGGTGCAGAGTGACACTACCACGATGGCTATGGCTGATACTATGAAGGCTGGCAACAACTCATAGATGCTCCAAACGCCACCCATTGGTGCAATGAGATACTTCCAAACGAATACCATTATGCCTCCGGCTACCATGCCGCAAGTGGCTCCAGCCAATGTGGTACGCTTCCAGAACAACGCTGCAAGTACCAACGGACCGAACGTTGCGCCAAATCCTGCCCATGCGAAAGACACGATGTCGAAGATACTGTTGTTAGGGTTCCAAGCGAAATAAACAGCGAGTATCGCTATCACCATTATCGTAAGACGGGCGATGAGCATAGATGTCTTCTCACTAACCTTCACCCCGAACACGTCGCGGAAGATGTTTTCAGAGAAACTTGACGCCGCCGTCAACAACTGCGAGTCGGCTGTTGACATGGTGCAAGCAAGAATACCAGCCAGTGTTATACCTGCCATCAACGCAGCGAACACGCCCTCCTGTGCAAGGACATTAGAGAGTTCTATTAT
>CAKQDQ010000080.1 GCA_934229335.1 uncultured Prevotella sp. | reverse complement strand
ATATGAAGATGGAGCGATGCGAGCATCGTGACTGATGAATAGCCACAAAATAGCCTGCAAGATGAGATAAAAAATGCATAAGAAAACATTACTCTAACAATATAAAAATTGAATAAGTTATTTTTTTAATATTACTAAACCTCAAAGCAAACATGAAACTTAATATAACAAAGCCGCTGATAGTCTTCGACCTTGAGACAACAGGACTTGACATCGCGAAAGATAGCATAATACAAATAAGCTATATCAAGGTCTATCCTGACGGAAAAGAAGAGAGACAGAACTATTTTGTCAACCCAGGAAGGCACATACCTTATGAGGTTTCTGAACTGACACACATCACAGACGAGATGGTAAAGGACGCTCCTTCGTTCAGAGAACTGGCAGAGAAGCTCTCTGAAGAGTTTACCGGATGTGACTTTGCGGGGTTTAACTCTAACGGATTTGATGTACCTATGCTTGCGGAAGAGTTCTTGAGAGCTGGTATATCGTTCGATTTCTCACAGGCACGACTGATTGATGCCTGCACCATATTCATGAAAATGGAAAGGCGTAACCTTGCAGCAGCATATAAATTCTACTGCGGAAGGAAGATGGAAGAGGACTTTCAAGCGCATCTTGCCAACGAAGATACGGAGGCTACATACAGGGTCCTGCAAGGAGAATTAGATATGTATGCTCCAGGAAAACAAGAAGAGGAGGAAAGACAACTGCCGAATGATATTGACGTTATTAACGAGTTCTGCCGCAGAAACCATAACGTTGACTTTGCAGGAAAAATCGTATGGGGACCTGTTCCCGGTCCTGACGGCAAGCCATTGCTTAACGCTGATGGTACGGAAAGGCAGCAGGAGGTATTTAATTTCGGTAAATACAAAGGCTGGTCAGTAAAGAATGTGCTACGCAGAGACCCCGGATACTTTAGCTGGATGATGGCTGGCGACTTCGCGTTAGAGACGAAACAGGTACTTACAAGAATAAGAATGGATGCAATGAGGGGGTAGATGATAGGCTCTTCGTGGGCTTACTTCACATGTATTAATAACATCCCATGGTTGGATTGGAAATAAAAAAACACCTAAAGGTTCATGATAAAAAAGGCTATAGGCTTACATACTGGAAGACTGTTGCTCATGACTGCAATGTCATGGGCAACGGTTTACTCTTCTAATGCACAGGAATTATTGGCTAAGGTCAACATTAACCACCAACAGATACAAGGAACTGAAGAGTCTGTTTTTACAGAGCTGAAAGACAAACTGGAAGAGTTTGTTAATAACCAGCACTGGACTTCCTTGCAATTTATGGAGCAAGAACGAATCCCATGTAGCTTCAACATCACCGTGAAAGAATATAAACGCGAGGAGGGCACATGGGGATGCACCTGTATGGTGCAAGCTAATAGACCAGTGTATAACGCATCTTACACCTCTATCTTTTTCCAAAACCAAGACCAGGACTTCACTTTCACTTACAGTCAGTTTCAACAAATTGAGTTTAACCCTGACATGATAGACAACCAACTAACAGCTTTGTTTGCCTATTATGCCTACCTTATCATTGGCATGAACCTCGATACGTTTTCTCCCAAAGGCGGAGAAGACGTGTTACAACGGTGCATGAACCTTACTAACAATGCGCAAAACCTTAACTACCCAGGATGGAGCGCATACGATAGCAGCAAGAATAGGTTTGCTATCATCAACGATTACCTCGAAGGTGCAATGGAACCTTTCCGCCAACTGCAATACAACTATTACCGAAAAGGACTTGACGAAATGGCGAACAACGCGGAAAGAGGACGAACCGAAATAACAACTGCAATAGAATCATACCTTGACAAGGCGCATAAGGATAGACCTATGAGCCTCATTCCACAGTTATGGACTGACTATAAGAAGGATGAACTCGCCAATATATACAAAGGTAAGGGAACGCAAAAAGAGAAGGAGTCCGTTTACAACGTACTCTTCGCCATCAACCCATCGCAAAGTAACGCATGGAACAAGATTAAGGAATGATATTTTATAGCTCATGTTAAAACACCTTTATATAAAGAACTACGCACTTATTGACGTACTTGACATTGACTTCTCGTCTGGCTTCTCTGTCATAACTGGAGAAACAGGAGCAGGAAAAAGTATCATACTTGGAGCTATCGGCCTTCTGTTAGGACAGAGAGCCGACTCGAAGGCGGTAAAGACTAATACGAACAAGTGTACCATTGAGGCGCATTTCGACATCTCAAGGTATGGTATGGAGCCATGGTTCGAGGCTCATGATCTTGACTGTGACGAGGAGTGTATCATTAGAAGAGAGCTAACGGCAACAGGAAAAAGCAGGGCTTTCATTAACGACACGCCTATTTCGCTACAAATAATGAGGGAATTAGGCGAGATGTTGGTTGATGTTCATTCGCAACACCAAAACCTTCTGCTTCAGAAAGAGGATTTCCAACTCAACGTTCTCGACATCATCGCTGCAGATAACAAGCAAAAAGAGGCTTATCTAAAGGCTTTTAATAAGTATCACGAGGCTAAAACGGAGCTAAAGAAGAAGAAAGAGCAGATAGCACAAACACGCGAAAACGAAGAGTTTATGCGCTTTCAGCTAAACGAACTCACCACGGCCGCACTGAAAGAAGGCGAACAAGAAACACTGGAACAGGAGCAAGAGTCTGCCACTCACACTGAAGACATTAAGACTTTGCTGTTTGAAGCCAACGCAATGCTTAATGGAGAAGATAACGGAACACTGGCGACGCTACGACAATCTAACCAAAGACTCTCCGCTGCCGCAAAGATATACCCTAACATACAGGGATTGGCTGAGCGAATAGAGTCTGCATATATAGAACTGAAAGACATCGCACAAGAGACGGAAGACGCAGCAGAAGCAGTAGACTTTGACCCTGAACGCCTTGAATATGTTAACACAAGACTGGACACTATCTATTCTCTTCAACGTAAATTCCGCAAGGATTCCGTGGAAGAACTGATAGAAGAACAGAACAATTTGCAAGCTGCTATTGACGGTATAGATAATAGCGACAGCACCGTTGCAGAACAAGAGGCTCTCGTTGAAAAGCTATTCAGCGAGGCTAACGATAAAGCTAACAAGCTAACAGAGGCTCGAAAGAAAGCTGTAAGAAAAGTTGAAAGCGAGGTATGCAGTAGTCTTGCCGCTCTCGGCATGCCGAGTACGCAGTTCTCTATAGAGATTACACAAGACGAATTGTCGCCAAAAGGACAGGACAGGGTGGCGTTCCTATTCTCCGCTAACAAAGGAATGTCACTACGACCAATAGCACAAGTAGCGTCAGGTGGTGAGATAGCCCGTCTGATGTTGTCGCTTAAAGCCCTGATTAGCGGTGCTGTGAAGCTGCCAACGATTATCTTTGACGAGATAGACACAGGTGTAAGCGGACGCGTTGCAGAGAAGATGGCAGACATAATGCGCCAGATGGGTAACGCCAACAGACAGGTTATCAGCATTACTCACCTACCGCAAATAGCGGCAGCAGGCACCACTCACTACAAGGTTGAGAAGCATGAGACGGAGAAAGGCACAACTTCGGTTATGCGAATACTCAACAAAGAAGAACGCATCGACGAGATAGCGCAAATGCTAAGCGGCTCTGACATAACAGAAGCGGCACGCACTAACGCTAAGGCTCTGTTGAAAATGTAACACCTTTCCGCTAAAATTGTAACACGATAAGTAACTATAATGAAAAGATTATTCACCTTATTATATATAATTACAGTCGCTATAGCGATGTCCGCGCAGCCCTCTCCTATCAAGAAAGCAGCAAAAAACACGCTAAAACTGACTACCTTCAAGGAGGATGGTACTATTCTCGCAACAGGATATGGTGTATTTATCAATGAAGATGGTACCGCACTAACGGCATGGACGCCATTCAAGGGAGCCTCAACCGCTACTATTATTGACGGTCAAGGACGTAGATTTGAAGTGGATTGCCTTTATGGTGCGAGTGACATATACGATATTGCACGTGTAAAAATAAAGAAAGACGACAAGGTACGCATCACACCCGTAAGCATAGAACAAGGACAACAGGCGGCAGGAGCTGACGCATGGTTCGTTGGATACGATGTAAAGGCACCGTCATTCACCAAGTTACCTATCACGAAGGTTGAGACTTTCATGAATGATATGCCCTATTACATCATAGAACAAGAAAAGGAAAACATTACGGAAACGATGACTGGCAGCCCTGTTTTCAATGCGCAAGGCAACTTAATGGGACTGATGAAGACGAGCACTACACGCACAGACCTGTACGTATCAAGCGCACGTTACGCTCTAACTCTACAGCCTTCAGCTCTTGCTTCCAATGATAACACACTGCGATATACTAACATCCGTATCGCGCTTCCACAAGAGTACAACCAGGCTCTGCTGACATTGATGATGGCGGCACAACGCAACGACAGCATCAAATATCCCGCCACGATAGAAGATTTCATCACAATGTTCCCTGACAAAGAAGACGGTTACGAATACAAGGCTACGCTGTTGACTGACCGTAAAGACCTTGCAGGAGCAGAAACAGCTATGAATAAAGCCATAGAAGTGAGCACGTCAAAGGACAATGCCCATTACTATTTCGCTAAACTGATATATAATAAGCAGATGCTTATGCCCGACTCTACGTCTGCTACATGGTCGCTTAACAACGCAATACAGGAGATTAACACCGCAATATCCCTCAATCCACTGCCGTTATACCGTGTAATGAAAGGACAGATTCTGTTCTCTCAGACCAAATATAACGAGGCATACAACGAGTTTGTAGAGTCAAACAAGACGGAACCACGTAACGATGAGGTGTATTACTACGCCTTTCAATGTCTGAAAAACATGAAAGCGGACCGCTCGCAACAGTTAGAGATGCTCGATAGCGCATCTGTTGTCGCACCGAAGAATCTGCTATACTTATCAGAGCGTGCCCTACTCCTCATGAAGATGAACCGTGCAGAAGACGCCATAACAGTAGCACAGCAAGCCATTGCCATTGCCCCACAATATGCAGAGGGGCACGGTTTGTTAGGACTTGCACTCTGTCGTACCGGCAATAAGCCTACTGGCATAGCAGAACTTAAGCGTGCCAAGGCTCTCGGCTACCCACAAGCTGATGCCTTTCTCGCTGCATACGACAAATAAGCCCACTCTTGTATTCTCTCTACCGAGAGGGGATACAAGACCCAAGGTTCATCTTTGAAGATACTTTTTCATTACAAACAGTAGCTTTTATTAAAAAGAATTGCCATTAAAAGCAACTCTATACACTTATTATAATCATCATCCCCCACTCTTATCTCGATAGCATTACGCAATGTTCGCCTTCTTTTCTTAGGAGGAAAACTAATGAGTGGGGATTTCTTTACATATTCATCATGGAAATAAAGAAAGCGGAATTTACTATAAGCTCAGCCAAACTGTCGCAGTGTCCTAACGACACCAAGGCGGAGTTTGCATTTATAGGGCGCAGTAACGTTGGCAAGTCAAGCCTGATAAATATGCTTACCGGACGCAAAGCATTAGCAAAGACCAGTGCTACTCCTGGCAAGACGTTGCTCATAAATCACTTTAATATTAACGATGCCTGGTATATAGTAGACCTGCCAGGCTATGGTTTTGCCAAGCGTTCAAAGAAAGTGCAAGAGGATATCAACAAGATGATTTCGTCATACATTCTCAAGCGCGAACAACTCGTCAATGTATTTCTGCTCATTGACGTTCGTCACGACCCACAGAAGATAGACCTTGACTTCATGCAATGGTTAGGAGAGAACGGTGTTCCCTTCTCTATCGTATTCACGAAGGCAGACAAGCTCGGTCCTGTCAAGGCACGTATGAACGCTGAAAAATACCTTAACTCACTGCTTGACACATGGGAAGAGCTACCGCCTCACTTCATAACGAGTTCTGAGAAACGCCTTGGCAGAGACGAACTGCTTGACTATATAGAATCAATATTGTAATTAAACCATCTTCAAATGCCTACACCACTACTCGACGTACAGTCTGTTTCAAAACGCTTTGGCGAGCGAATACTCTTCAATGACATCTCCTTCTCCATAGCAGAAGGGCAACGTGTCGGTCTGATAGCACAGAATGGCACAGGCAAATCTACCCTATTGTCAATGCTTACAGGCGACGAACCTGTTGATGCTGGTAAGATTATCTACCGCAATGACATTAAGGTAGGCTACCTTCGACAAGAACCAAGGTTCCCAGAAGGAGCCACTGTGCTCGAAGCATGCTTTCATGGCATGGAGAATGTAGAAGAAGTACGTCAGAAAGCGAAACAAATTCTGACGCAACTACGCATTACCGATATGGAGCAACCTATATCACAGCTCAGCGGAGGACAACAGAAACGAGTGGCATTGGCACAAGTCCTGATAGAAAATCCTGACCTTTTCATTCTTGACGAGCCAACAAACCATCTCGACCTTGAAATGGTAGAATGGCTGGAGGGTTTCTTACAGCGTGGCAACAAAAGCCTATTAATGGTTACGCACGACCGCTTCTTTCTCGACAACGTATGTTCCGTAATCTTAGAGCTTGACAATAAGACTATGTATTCATACCGTGGATCTTACTCTTTCTATTTAGAAAAGAGACAACAACGCATTGACGCTACCATAGCCAATATCCAACACGCAAACAATCTGTACCGCCGCGAACTGGAATGGATGCGCCGACAGCCACAAGCACGCGGTCATAAGGCTCGCTATCGTGAGGAAGCATTCTACGAACTGGAAAAGGTCGCGAAACAAAGAATAGAAGAACGCCAGGTACGTTTGAAGTCATCAAACATATATATAGGCTCAAAGATTTTTGAATGTCAATACGTTTCTAAGACATTTCCTCCACGTGACGGTAGCAATGGCAGTGGCAAGGTAATACTGAAAGACTTTTATTACAACTTCGCACGTTACGAAAAGATGGGCATCGTGGGCAACAACGGAGCTGGTAAGTCTACGTTCATAAAGCTACTGCTTGGTTTGGTGCAGCCCGACTCTGGCAAATTCGATATTGGCGAGACCGTGAAGTTTGGTTACTTCTCACAAGAAGGTCTGCAATTTGACGAACAACAGAAGGTGATAGACGTAGTACGCGACATCGCTGAGTACATAGACCTTGGCGGTGGACGCCATTACAGCGCGTCACAGTTCCTGCAGCACTTTCTCTTTACTCCTGACCAACAGTACAACTACGTATATAAGCTGTCAGGAGGAGAAAAGCGTAAGCTGTACCTATGCACCATTCTCATGCGCAACCCCAACTTCCTTGTTCTCGACGAGCCTACTAACGACCTTGACATCAAGACGCTACAGATATTGGAAGAATACCTGCAAGACTTCCCCGGCTGCGTTATCGTAGTCAGCCACGACCGCTATTTCATGGACAAAGTTGTTGACCACCTCCTTGTTTTCAAAGGTGAGGGCGAGATAAAGGACTTCCCTGGCAACTACACTCAGTATCGCCAGTGGAGCAAACTACAGTCTAAGCAAGAGGCAGAACGCAACGCACAACAAAAACGCGCTACCAACAGCGTGGGCAATAGCAAGGCTGCGGCTTATCGCAACGACACTCGTAGGCGCATGACATACAAAGAACGCTTGGAGTTTCAGCAATTAGAGAAAGATATAGCTGCTCTTACTGAGGAGAAGCAACAGATAGAACAGGAGCTAAGCTCTGGCACTATCAGTGTAGAGAAGATAACAGAACTCAGCAAGAGACTCCCTACCCTTAACGACGAACTGGACGAGAAGGAAATGCGATGGCTTGAATTATCTGAGATAGAGGGATAATCACTACCTCAGTGTTGTAGCATTACTGTTTCATCCAGTACATCCGTTCAGCAGCTCCCATACGCTCTATGGCGTAACGTAACGTTGTGCGTGGCATATCGTGAACACGCTGTTCGAGGTAATGGCGCAGCGTCTCCATGTCACGCTTACCTATCTCTCTCAGCATCCAGCCTACAGCCTTATGTATCAAGTCGTGCCTGTGAGAGAGCAATATTGTGGACAGCCGCATAGTATCGCTAAACTCTCCATTGCGTATCAACGCCAATGTTGACACAATAGCTATGCGCTGTTCCCACAGATTGTCACTCTTCACAAGCTGATACAGTATGTCACGTGGCGGCACTTGCCCACTCTCGTCAGGACATAGCAACCAAAAGCCCAGTATATATTGGCACGTCAGATCCACCAAGTCCCAGTTGTTGACTTGGCGCGCATGACGAAGATAGAAGTCTTTTAGCTCACGTCGGCGCACGGCATCACCTGCCTTACGTGCCGTTGGCGTCACAGCCTTCATCTCATCCACAAGGATTAGGAAACCGCAAAGCCTCACCTCGTGCCATTCTGAATATACCAGTTTTTCTATCTCACACAACGGCACACGATGTCTCGCCTCACGCACAACGGCACGTGTTTGCGGTACCTTCAGTCCTAAGAACCTGTCGCCCTCTCCATACTGCCCCTTACCTGTCTTAAAGAACCGCATAAGGGTGCGTGCTTGTTCCTCATTGCGCATGGACAGCATTAATTCCATTATCTCGTTGGCAGTTGTAATTTTATTCATTAGCTGTCGTAATATTATTTATAAGTAAGTGACGGTGAAAAAATAAATTGGTATAATTTATGTCATAGATTTTTGAGATAGTTTGGAGACATGAAGATGGAGCAATGCGAGCATTGTGACTGATGAATGGCTCCAAAATATCCAAAAAGATATGGCAAGACAACTTTTTCTTAGATATTATTTTTCTCGTTAAATTGTACTAAGTTATTTTTTTACCGTCACTAAGCGTTCAAAATAGTAAAAAATACTTTTGAATACTTATTTCCTACAAAGGTAAGCAATAAAAAGTATTCCCACAAATTATAACTGCATTTTATAATCACAACACTACTTGCGCATCACAGGACCAATATTTACCACCACTTTATAAAATCATGAACAGTTGTAATTGTCACGTAATACACTGCACATTACGAAAGCATTGAGATAACAACGCGATTGCATAGAGATTGCATTGCGAAAGGATAGCTTTCATAACACGAAAGCATAGTGATTGTAATGCGCCACAATAAATGCGCTGCCTCATCTCATAGCAGGTAGACTGTTACCATACACCAATATACATAAAAGGCAATGGAGCTTAATGGTTGACGCAACCGCCATTAAACTACATTGCCCTTTATTTTCTATCACCCTTACATAAACTTCATAAAACGCAAAAGACCGAAGCTCATCAGAACTTCGGTCTCTTTTTGTTAGTTGCGGAGGCTCGACTCGAACGAACGACCTCCAGGTTATGAGCCTGGCGAGCTACCAACTGCTCCACTCCGCGATGTTATTTCGTTTTTGCGAGTGCAAAGGTACGGACTTTTTACTACACTGCAAAACTTTTATAATATATTTTTCGTTTTACCATCACTTAATTGATATATATCAACCAAATAGCAATAATTAAGATATTTCCACCTATTACAATCGCAATTATTTATATACCACTATGAGCTTATTACTCACGTGTAGTATAGGGTAAATTTAGTAGAGCAGCACACTTAATGATCTTACGATGCGAGGATAATAGATATAAACGGGCTGTTTATTGAAAAAAATTGCACAATGTACATGTTTCGCTTAACTTTGCAAACGGTAATATGGCACTAAACCTGCCAGTAACTACCGCAAAATCATCGTAGATATTGTTAAAAAACTAAAAATATAGACAATAAATGCGTACTTACACTAAAATTGTAATAACTTTGTAACAGCTTATGGGTATACAATATACGACACAAAAGATACTGACCTTGACAATGCAAGAATTACTAAACGATTTTGCTCCCATTACGTTAGACGAGATGAGTGGCATCAGACTGATGAATAGGACTGACACAAAGTTTGTCACTACCATCAACAGACTGTGTGACTTGCTTGCTCTGGCGCAACAGGAATACCGTATACAAGAAGTGAAGGGGGTGCGTAACATTCCCTACTACACTCTGTATTTTGATACGGAGAGCTTTGATATGTACCAAGAACACTCGCATGGACATACGGGACGACAAAAGGTGCGCATACGTTCATACGTTAATTCTAATCTGAACTTTCTTGAAGTGAAGACGAAGGATAATCACGGACGTACTAAGAAGAAACGTATCGCCATGCAACATTTTGATCCTACAGGACCTTACAGAAGTGGGTTCTGTAGAAAAGACGATGAAGAAGAAGCATACTTCGACTTTCTTGCACAGCAACTAAAATATGAACCTGAACGCCTGATGCCTGCCATTGAAAATGACTTTAGGCGTATTACACTGGTGAACAAAGCGAAGACAGAGCGGCTAACCATCGACACGATGCTGAAATTCAGGAATGTTTCTACACAACACGAATGTAATCTTAACAATATCGCTATCATTGAGCTGAAACGTGACGGATTAGAGCCATCGCCTATCACTGCCCTGCTGAACCAACTGCGCATTAAGCCTAACGGATTCAGCAAATACTGCATAGGTTCGGCTATGACTAACAGCGAACTACCGCTACACAAGTTCAAAGTAAGACTGCGTACTATCAACAAGATTATAGAACGTTCATAAAGAAGTTTTTATCTTTTAATAATTTATACATCACTCATATTTATTCTTATGGAAGAATTAGAAGACATGGAGATGCTTGGCACTCCGCTAATAGAGGTTTCGGATTTCCTTAACATGGCATTGCGCTTCGCCTTCAATACCGTTGTGGTATGGATTATGATTCACTGCCTCTACTACCCCAAAAGCCGACGCCGCGACTATTATTTCACCTTTATGCTCATCAGTATCAGTATCTTCTTCCTGATATTCCTGCTCGGAGGCGTAAAGCTTAAAATTGGGTTCGCTCTCGGACTATTTGCCATTTTCGGCATAATACGTTACCGAACGGAGTCTATGCCGGTAAGAGAGATGACATATCTCTTTTCTATCATCTCACTATCGGTT
>CAKQDQ010000079.1 GCA_934229335.1 uncultured Prevotella sp. | reverse complement strand
CCTCTATACTATATATATACCTACACCTTATATATATTCTGGTACTTTGGCTTTATACAGACATTACGATAAAAAATCACGCTACCCATCCATATCCTTGCACTGCCATATCCACAAAATGATTGAAGAGCAAGTTTGTCTTATCGTTAAACGTTACCTTGTCATAACTCATAGGCAAGTCATCATTAAGGGAGGTCTGTATCAAAGCGAAGACTTGATGGCGTGGCTGTTCATCCTTAAACCAGTCTACCACCATCACCTTATCCTTTTCCTTCAACAACTTTTGGTAGAGATTCTTTGCAGCAAGAATAACCTTCTGCTCTTCCGCCTTTGTCAACTTTCTGTTAGCCGACAATAAGTCGTAGATTTCCAATTCCTCTTCCTCCAATCCGAGGTCAGTAGAGCGAGACTGCTCCTGCTTCAAATCCTCAATGAGTTGAAGTAGTTTTTCGTAATAATCCTCATTCTCACTGCCCCCAGCGTTATAACGGTCGATGACACCCTTGTATCGTTCCGAGAACTTCACACGCGTTGTATTCTTATTAATCATCTGTTTCAAGGTACGCTCTATAAAATCACGAAGATCATCAATCTCAAGAGCCTTATAAGGCGTCGTATCGAGTTCTTTGCGTAGAGCCTCAACATTCAGTTTACTGAGGTCAATAACCTTCCCTTGATGAATTACATAGTCTGCATGTAGTTCTTCCGCTGCCATACCTTCCGTAGCAACACCGTTACTTGTCGCATCAACCCTCGTAGAAGAAACACTTTGGTCCAGCGTCTCCGCCATCCTTGCCTTGGCGCGTCGCAGTTTCTCGTCATCAATCTGGTTACAGAAAAGTCCGTTGAGATAAGACAAAGGCGCAAAATTATCGTTATGCCAATCTCTTTCAAATATCTCGGGCTTAGCAGCATCATATAGATTCATCAAGAGATTGGTCAGTACCTTAAAGCGATCTTTCCATTCATCCTTCTCCAAGATGCGGTTGTATGCCTTACGGAACATTTCAAGTCGGTCGAGAGTATTACCTTCTGCGATAATATCAACAATCTTGATACCGAGCGACCGCAAGAAGATGTCACATTCAATGATAGTCTTGTCAATAGTGCGAACCAACTGCTCTATGTCCTTTGCAGGATATTCCGTATCATCCCCCGTTGAAGCATAGTCCGACAACGCCTGCTGCATGTATTTGAACACGTTTACGTAATCCACGATGATGCCACACGACTTCCCTGGGAACACTCTGTTGGCTCTGGCTATGGCCTGCATCAAGGTGTGTCCCTTCATCGGTTTATCGAGATAGAGCGTAGAGAGCGACGGTACGTCAAAGCCTGTCAACCACATTGCACAGACGAATACCAAGCACAATGGGTCGTTCTTATCCTTAAACCTATCCTCTATATCTTTTCCATCTGGCGATATAGCCTCCAACTTCCTACGATGTGGCGTAATATCAAGCCCTTGAGCGGCAAACTTCTCTTCCTCA
Source organism: uncultured Prevotella sp. (assembly GCA_934229335.1). Classification (GTDB taxonomy): domain Bacteria; phylum Bacteroidota; class Bacteroidia; order Bacteroidales; family Bacteroidaceae; genus Prevotella. Next base: position 9,634 of record CAKQDQ010000079.1, on the reverse strand, counting down.
CCGTCCTCCTTGCTTACTACCACAGCCATCTCCATCTTGCTAAGGTATTCGAGTTGTCTATTCTTCTCCGCCCTCTCCTCTTCAGTCTTCGCTTGGTTACGCTCTTTCACCAGTTTCTTCTTTTCCTCTGGCAGATAGTGTTTCACCTTGTCATACATCTTTACGGCAGTGTATTTGTCCACGCTCACCACCATGCCCTTGCCTAAGAATCCCCTACGCGGGAAGTGGTGCGCAATGTCTCGTGCTATGGAGTCGAGTCGCTCTTCTCGTTTGATAACCTCCATAATGCGTGATGAAGAGTTTTGCAATAGTTCCCTCTCTTGGTTGTTAAGGTCTTCGTCATCGCATATTTGGTCTATGTCAGTATCAAGCCAATCATTGGTCAAGCCCACCTCTGGCACTCGTCTGCTATAGAACAATGGCACAGTACTGCCATCCTCTATGGCTTGTGCAAAGTTATATTCTGACACGTAGTCGCCAAACCACTGGTTGGTCAATCGCTTACTGCCCAATAGCGGTGTACCAGTAAAGGCAATGTAGTTAGCATTGGGCAGACCCGTATGCATATTCTCTGCCAGTTGCTTATACTGGGTACGATGCGCCTCATCTACCAATACAAAGATGTCGTCTCGGTCAGACAAGACAGGATATTTCTTTGTTTTGTCGTACTGAAACTTATGTATCAAGGTAAATACCATCGGTTTGTTTCCCCTCAAAAAATCACGCAGTTGCGTAGAGTTCTTCGGCTGACATTCCTCCTTTGGACCTATTACCTCCGTGCGTACAAAGGTTTTATGTATCTGCGTATCCAAGTCCTCACGGTCGGTAATGACCAGGAATGTAAAGTTACCATGCATCTTACGCTTCACCTTTCTCACGAACATCACCATCGAGTAACTCTTGCCCGAGCCTTGTGTATGCCAGAACACACCAAGTTTGCCGTTCAACCTTTCTCTATTCTCTACACTCCTCATCAAGTTGTTCACGCCAAGATATTGATGGTTCTTGGCTATAATCTTGATGCGCTTGTTATCAAAGAAGACGAAGTTCTCTATATAGTCCAACAGTCGTTCCTTTCTGAAGAGACCGTCTATTAGGTTTGTTATGCTCAGTCCGTGGTTCTCTATCTGCTCACGGTCCAGTTTCTCCTTCTCGTCGTCCACACGAAGCCACTCAAAGAAGAACTCATAGTTACTGTTCCATGCCCCCATCTTTGTTTGCAATCCATTGCTGAGCACGCATATCTGGTTCATCGCAAAGATATTCGGAATATCCTTGCGATAACTCGTCAGGTTCTTGTTGTACGCCTCCTCTATCTTTACGGTAGAGTTCTTTAATTCTATAAAGACAACCGGCAGACCATTGACAAAGAGCAACACGTCGGGACGACGATAGCGATAATGCCCCTTAATCCACATCTGGTTAACGCAATGAAAGTCGTTGCGGTCAGGACAGTCAAAGTCAAACAGTCGCACTATCTCAAAGTCTTCCTTTCCGTTTTTACGCACCTGCACCTTTATGCCATTGCGCATTTTCTGATATAGAGAATAGTTCGTGTCCACCATATCGGTACCTGTATAGTCCTTACGGAAGTCTTGCAGTATGCCTTTCAGAATATCCTCTGGCACCTGTGGGTTCAGTCTCTTCAAGGCATCGAGGAATACGTTTGGCAGAATACACTCCGATGGATTTGCACGCCCCGTGGTAGAGACATCATCCTGCGCCTCCACCCGTGCGTCACATTCTATTCGTTTCCATCCATATTCGGCTTGCGTCAAGCGGTTGCAGATAGATTGCTCTATATCGTCTTCACTGATAAATGACTTCATATTCGCTATTGTGTTTATGGTTAGTTACTATACTTCAAGTTTGCCTGACATGAGGCGAGGGAGAAGGAGGTCTCGCTGGCGAGCAAGGAGAGTGTTCTGCTTTGCAAGATTTTGTATCTCATTATCGATACCCCTTACCTTTTCCCCAAACTTGTTCTGAACTCCTTTTGAAGGAACTAACATTTTAAGCTTCGCAATATTATTAATTGTGATTTGTGGTTGAGCAGAACCTGTTTGATATTGAACTAAATTAGTATTCAAGAAATAGTATTTCAAATATTCAAAAACAGACTCTGTATTACCTCCGATCTCACAAACCAAAGAATTATTGGTAACAAAAGACTTTGGCAAAGATATATTTACCACACCAGAAGATGCTCCTCTACACGATATAAGAATTTGAGGTTGCTCATATATGTATGAAGTATAATATCCTATCTGTCCATTACTACCAAATACAGGATATCCTTTATCCGTCAATTTATCTGTAGGCAATCCTTTACCATATTTTACATTCAATTCGTCTTCATATCTTTTTATCTTCCACCCTTTCGGCAATCCCCTCTCCATTTCAACTTTCTCATGTCCAGGGAAGCGGAAGCGGACAAACCATTCTTTATATAGGTTCTCTGCCATTTTCTCTAAAAGGCGAATGCGCTTAGTGTTATTCTCTATCAGAGTATCGTAGGTGGAGAGGATGGAGGCGATGCGGTGCTGAGTTTCTAAAGATGGCAACAGAACCTTTATTCCATTGTAAGTCTTTTGAGTCATACTTGGAATACTTGCTCCAGTATCCAAACCTGACAAATCAAGATTTCTCAGATACCTATAGATATAGTAAGAATCCACCAATTCTTCGTTTACAATTGTATAATAACAAGTATCAACTGTCCAAAATGCCCCTTCATTATAATATTGAATATTAGACAAAGTACCTTTTCGAGGCAATAAAACACTTGGTTTATCATATAAAAAAGAATCAACAGAACACATATACCCACCACTTCCAAAGACTGGTACATCTCCAACATTCAAAGACTTATAGTCTTTACCATTCTTTATAGTCAGTAATTGAGACAATCTATACTTCTGAAGTTCCATACCTCTATCCCTCCCCAAACAGTTCCACGATATTCTTCTGTATCTCCTTCAGCAAGTCCACAGCCTCTGCATTGAGTTTAGAGAACTCGCCATTAAGCGACAGCATTTCTTGACGGAACTCCTCTTCTGTCATACCGTCATCCTCTATCACTACGCCAACATAGCGACCGGCATTCAGACTCCAGTCATTATCCTCTATGCCATCCTCGCCTGTTATCTTAGCCACCTTACACAAGCCAATGACGTCACGGTATTTGCCTTCTGGCCAACGTTCGAGTAACCAATCCACTTCCGTCTGTTTGCCTTCTGCCTTATATTCATCGACTAAAGCCCAGAACGCATCGCTATCGCCCTCATAGAGACGAGTGATGATGCCGAGGTTCTTGATTTGTTCGTCAGAGAACTTGCGGTGGGCACGGTCCACTTGCGTAAAGATGTTGCGAGCATCGATGAAGAGGATTTCGTCTTTCTTAGTGCGCTGCTTGTTAAAAAACCACAGTGTGGCAGGGAGCGTAACGGTAGAAAACATATTACTTGACACGGTGACCATCTGTGAGATGATGCCCTCCTGTATCATCTTCTTGCGAATCTCTAACTCGCTACCACCCGCATCGCTTGCTGAGTTAGCCATGACGAGAGCCGCCTTGCCCGTCTCATTCAGAGCTGCAGCAAAGTAACCTATCCAGAGATAGTTGGCGTTAGGAACCGTCTCCGTTTTGTCATTAGCCTTCTCAGAGGTATTCTTTGCGACTTTTATTTTGTTATTAGCCTTCTTGTTGGCTTGTGTCTTGTTGCGAGGCACGCCATAGGCGGTGAATCGTTCTTCGTCCTTCACTTTATCATACACTACCTCATCAACATTAAATGGAGGATTAGCCATCACATAGTCGAACTGACCGAAGGCATTGTAAGGGTCGCTATAAAAAGAGTTTGCCTCCGTTATCTCACCTCGCACATTGTTGAGCAAGAGGTTCATTTTCGCCAACTTCACGGTGTCAGATTCCTTCTCTATGCCATAACAGCGGTAACTCATCATGTTTTGGTTGGTAGCATTGTGGCGGTGCATATAGCGAGCCGCTTGCACGAACATACCACCCGAACCACAGGCAGGGTCGAGAAACTTCTTGTCGCCCGCAACAGGTCGAAGAACCTCCACCATGTATTGTACTACCGAGGCTGGTGTATAGAAAGTACCACCACCCTTTCCCTCTGCCAAAGCAAATTTGCCAAGGAAGAATTCGTAAATCTGACCGAAGATGTCGATGCTGATGTTCTCAGGAATATCCTTGAACACACGCACTATGCGGCTCAACAACTCTGGATCATCCTCTGGCACCAACTGACCATATACTTCCTTAGGCAATACTCCCTCCATGCGAGGATTCTCTCGTTCGATAGCCTCCATCGCCTCTTTCACCAAGACAGCCTTATGGGCATCATCAGGCGCATCATTAATAAAATCGAAGTAGGCACACTCTGGCAAGAAGAAGCCACACTTCTCCACGGCAATGTCCTTATATTCCCGCTCCATTCGTGAGCCTTTGTATTTGTTGTATTCCTCGTCTATCTCCGCCTTATGCTGCTTGAAGAGCACATCGGCATAACGCAGGAAGATGAGTCCAAGGATGGGCTGTCCATATTTGTTGGCAGCCAAATGGGCACCAGCACGGAGCATGTCAGCAGAATGCCAAAGGTTGTCCTTTAGTTGTTTCAGTTCTATGTCTGTCATAAATATTACGTTTTATTCATTGTACGACAATGGGGACAAAGAATAAAACGCTTTTCTTTGCCGCCATAAGGGTTAGAGAGCGTAAACTTTATCGGAATTAGCAGGTCGGGGAATCAAATACCTATTGGTTGAAGAGAAGACACAAGAAAGGCGTAAGCCTCACTTATCAGTCTCTTAGGTATTTGGCGTAACCTGCTATACGTAGATAAGTTTAGCTCACGCCTTATGAGCGTGAGCATTCACTTTTATCAATTACGTATAGTCTTTTTTCAATCGCCAAATTTCAAGAGACTCCAAATAATCGTAAACGCTTTATATGTAATATGTCTAAATACTTGTTCTTTCTGTTTGTTTTTTGGTTTTTATGATTAGTAAATGACGCTTTTGCCCTTTCAGGGCGCATAGCTATGGATTTCACTACCCCAGGGTGGTACCCTGGGCTATGTGCAGGTTGCCCTTTCAGGGCGTTTCCGCTTAAGCATGCAGGTGAAACTTTATCAGAATCACCATGGACTTCAATTTAACCGTACAGGTGAAACTTTATCGGAAACACCATGGGCTTCAATTTTACCGTACAGGTGAAACTTTATCGAAAACACCATGGACTTCAATTTTACCGTACAGGTGATATTTATCGGAAACACCATGGCAAAGGTACAAATAAAATTTGAGAAAGCGTATGGGAAAGAAGATAAAATCGTACTTTTTTGTTACTTTCGTCAAAAAACAGTAACTTTGCAAACAGACATCGTCAAAAACATAATCAGGAATATATGGCAGGGACATACATACACATACCTTTTTGTAAAAGCAGATGCATATACTGCGGATTTTATTCTTCCGTAGGTTTGTTAAGTATACAGGACAAATATGTTGACGCGCTACTAAAAGAACGTAGACTAAGAGAGGGGTATCTTGACGATGCGAATACTAAAACTATATACATTGGCGGTGGCACCCCCTCACTTCTTAGCGAGGGGAACATCAGGAAAATATCAGAAGCGATTTACCAAGAAGGCGTCACCGAAGAGTTTACCATAGAGTGTAACCCTGACGACGTAACGTCCGAATTATGTAAAACACTACATGATTGTGGCATCAACAGGGTGTCTATGGGTGTACAGACTTTCTCTGACGAGAGGTTACGCTTCCTCAACAGACGCCACACTGCCAAGGATATTCCTGCGGCAATAGAGAATCTGCATAATAACGACATTCATAACATCAGCATAGACCTTATGTTTGGCTTCCCTAACGAATCGCTCGAAGAATGGAAGGAGGACTTAACGGAAGCCATAGCGTTAGACGTGAAGCATCTCTCCGCCTACTCTCTTATGTATGAGGAAGGCACAAGACTGTATAAGATGTTAGAGAAAGGAGAGATACAGGAAAATGACGAAAGCGTTAGCGTGGCAATGTATGACACGCTTATCGACACACTAACCTCTCACGGTTATGAACATTACGAGATAAGCAACTTTGCCAAGCCAGGCTTTCGCTCAATGCACAACTCTTCATATTGGAACGGAACGCAATACATAGGACTGGGCGCAGCAGCTCACTCTTACAACACTGTTTCAAGACAATGGAACGTTAGTGACGTCAGGGAATATATAGAGTCTATAGAGAAAGACATCGTACCAGCAGAAACAGAACCTATTGACGAGACAACGCGATATAACGACATGATAACAACTGCATTGCGCACACGCGAAGGTATAGACCTGAACGAACTCAGCGCGAAAGAACGTCTGTATATAACAAGGAGCGCACGCAACAGTCTCAACGCAGGCACACTGGCAATCAGCAACAATCGTCTGCACCTAACACGTAAGGGTCTTTACATAAGCGATGACGTAATGTCAGACCTAATAATGGTGTAAAGGGTGGTTATAGTCAAACATAAAAGATTCCAAGAACAACAATTATCGTGCTTTACACTATTTTTTATAACATTAATCATCATTAATCAGACATTAATCTACAATTAATATTTTTGTAAGAAAAATGTATCAACAAAAACATGGCTATCTCATTTTTTTTTCGTAATTTTGCAGCCACAAAAAGATGAATCGGGGTTTGAACAGTAACAGTGTTCATTCTTCCCGTAAAAAATAACTAAAGTATAAGTAATAAATGGACGACTATCACGCGGAAAACGATAACACGATAACCACTGCGTGAGGAAGTAACGGTTTTCGCTTCAGTAGAAGACTATATGCTCCTCATCGCAAGCGGTCATTTATTCGTTTGTGATTTTTTCAAGAGGAGCAACCAATGAAAAGACTTTGGAACATTACCAAAGGCATCCACCCCATCGAAGAGTGGGAGCCAAATTGTTGGATACAGGTTACATGTCCAACAGACGAAGATCGTCAACAGTTAGAAAAGGCATACCAGATACCCGAATACTTTTTCTCCGACATTTCCGATGCTGACGAGAGAGCGCGTTTTGAATTTGATGAGGGTTGGCAACTTATAATCATACGTATCCCTTACATGAAGGAAGTGCGCTCACGCACTCCTTATACTACTGTTCCACTTGGCATAATACATAAAGGTGACATACTCATTACTGTGTGTTACTTTGAGACTGACATGATGATAGACTTTGTTAGTTATCAGCAACGTCGCGGTGAGGGCTTTACAGACTATGTTGACATGATATTCCGTTTGTTCCTCTCCTCTTCCGTTTGGTATCTGAAACGTTTGAAACAAATCTCCATGCTCCTTGACCGTGCCAAGCGTTCTATGGACCACAGCGTGAACAACACCTCTCTTATCAACCTCTCACGTCTTCAAGACTCTCTCACCTACTTTATCACTTCTATCAGGGGCAACGAGACGTTGCTACAGAAGCTAAAGTTCAAGCTCCCTATTGACGAACTGGACGCAGACCTTATAGAAGACGTAAACATCGAGATGTCGCAGGCACGAGAAACTACGCACATATACTCAGAGATATTAGAGTCGACAATGGATACGTACACTTCTATCATTAACAACAACATGAACACGGTGATGCGTACCCTTACCTCTTTTTCTATCATCCTCATGTTCCCGACTCTCATCTCCTCTCTGTTTGGTATGAATCTTATCAACGGCATGGAATCCACCAGTTGGGGTTTCCCTATAGCACTGGTAATATCAATAATAGTCAGCATAGGCTCTTGGCTTATACTGAGACATAAGAACTTGCTTTAGGGTAGTTCTTTAAGATGGATGAGCATACCAATCTATTATGTAGACTGGATGAGCAGTACCCACCTGCAATTCAACTTCACCAACAAGCTGTTGACTTTGCTGAAGAACTACATCAAGAAAGCTTATCAACTGAAGCTTGATTAACAGCAAAAACATACTACAACACCATAAAGTCTTTAACATTTCTGTTTGAAGCTTTATGGTGTTGTAGTCTGTATTACCCACTCTTAGTATAGCAGGTATGGGACAATAGGGTAACAAAAACACAAATAGTTTTTAGGAATGTGCATCCACCATTCTTGCAATTTCTCTCAATACACTACGTCGTTTTTCGCTATACTTTTCTGACACTTTGATTTTTTGAAAACGCTAATGGGTACGAAAAAAAACGTAGAAGAAATATTTTTGTTGAAAATCCGCAATTATATACATTTTTCATTTCTACTGACTATCAAACTGTTACACATTCAGCACGAATTACACCTCATACAAAAAGCTACAATTATAACCACTTTTTCATGTTGCGAAAGCAATGATATTGCGATGCGATAGCGCCGCTTTCGCACTACAAAAAGGGCACTATCGCACTTTAATGACTAAAGAGGCACGCTTTGGTTACTACCCAAAAGTGACATAAAGGCATTTTCATAGTTCTTCGCTCTCTATTTTCGTTTTTCTGGTCAACATTTTCTTTATGGCATAATGTTACTAAAGATATGTATAGTCGTAACATTCTGCCATTTTATGTTGGCAGGAATAAAATTACGAAATGTCACAAAAAACATCTGTATTTTTGCTTTCATCTGAAAAAAAAATGGTATCTTTGCAAATGGATATAAAAAGACAAGACTATTCACTAAGCAAACTAAATACTATTAAGACATGAAAATTCTATTAACTGGCGGTGCAGGCTACATCGGCTCTCACACTGCTATCGAATTAGACAAGGCAGGTCACGAGATTGTTGTTGTAGACAATCTGGTAAACTCTAAGGAGGAAGCATTGCGTCGCGTAGAGAAAATCATCGGCAAGAAGGTTCCTTTCTATAAGGCTGACGTTAGAGACCACGATGCCATGGACAAAATTTTCAAGGAGAACAAGATTGACGCCGTAATACACTTCGCTGGTCTGAAGGCTGTGGGCGAGTCTGTAGCAAAACCACTGGAATACTACGAGAATAACATGAACGCTACTTTCGTTCTGCTCGACGTCATGAGAAACAATGGCTGCAAGAATATTATCTTCTCTTCTTCTGCCACCGTTTACGGCGACCCTGCTATTATTCCTATCACAGAGGAATGTCCTAAAGGTAAATGTACTAACCCTTATGGTCAGACCAAGTCTATGCTTGAGGAGGTGATGATTGACCTGCAGAAGGCTGATAAGGAGTGGAACGCCCCCTGACGCCCAGGCCCTGGAGGGCAGCATCATCGCGGACACCATCTCCCCCCCAAACATGACCCTGACAAACGGCAGCAGCTTCACCGGCACCGTCAACATCGTGGGCAACGCCCAGAGCGGCGATGCCGTCAGCGATAACGCGGTCATCACCATCGGCAGCAGCTGTGTCTGGACCCTCACCGGGAGCTGCACCGTCACCAGCCTTGTGAGCAACGGCACCATCAACTTCAACGGCTACACCATTCCCCTTGCCGGCGGCACCGTGCTGCGGTAAGGCGTGTGCGGCAATATAACGACCCCATTGACAAGGACAAACCCGGTTTTGACGGGCAGAAATATCCCCATACCGCGTCAAGCCCCTTGGCAATCA
>CAKQDQ010000078.1 GCA_934229335.1 uncultured Prevotella sp. | reverse complement strand
GCCATGCACTATGAGAGTAAGGAGCGTAATATAAACTGTAGCTACATCGGTTACATTGACATTCACGGCAATATCAAAGCAATGCAGTACGACTTCAACGCTAAGAAGCAAACAGAGGTACTGGTTCGCTCTTATTTCCAACCTGACGACCATAACAACCCTACCTTTCTTGCCCTGCCTGACGGACGAATAATGATTTTCTACTCACGTCATACTGACGAGCCTTGCTTCTACTACCGTGTCAGCCGTGTGCCTGGCGACATCACAACGTTAGGTAAAGAGAAGGTAATAAAGACTAAGAACAATACCACTTACCCTTCCCCCTTCATACTATCTGACGACCCTACCCACTTCTACCTGTGTTGGCGTGGCATAAACTGGCACCCTACGATAGCCAAATTCTCTCTGCCTGACGCTCAGGATGAGGTAAAGACAGAATGGGGACCTTACCAAATGGTACAATCAACAGGTGCGCGTCCATACGCAAAATACGCCTCTAACGGTAAGGACAAGATATACCTAACATACACCACAGGGCATCCTGACAATGAGCTGCCTAACTGGTTATACTTCAACTACGTTGACATCAATAGTCTCCAACTAAAGGATATCAACGGCAAAGTTCTGTCAAACATCGCAGACAACGCGCTGAAGGTTAGCAAGCGTAACGATTTTCTGAAGCAATATCCACAATGTCCCGTTGACGTTACTGACGAGAGGGACTGGGTATTCCAAATAACACCAGACAAACAGGGACTGCCCGTAATTGCCATGGTACGCATTTCCGCTGACAAACGGTCACACGATTTCTACTATGTACGCTGGAACGGCAAGAGCTGGCGCAAGACATTCATTGGCAACTCTGGCGGACACTATCACCAATCGCCAGATATTGAGCATTGTTACAGTGCTGGTATGGCGATCGACCCATCTGACGTTAACACCGTATATGCCTCTATGCCCGTCAATGGCAAGTACGGACGAGTATACGAAATATTCAAATACGTCATAAGCGATGATGGCATCATAACCAGTAGCGAACAGATTACGCGCGACTCTAAGAAGAATAATGTGCGCCCTTACATACTGCCCAACTCTGCACATACGCCACTACGCCTTATATGGATGCAGGGTGACTACTACGACTGGATTGTCAGCAAACAGCGACCTAAGGGATATTGCACGGCAGTGCAGTCTACCTTCGCAGGATTTGAGGGACAAAAGGGTGCCACTACCGCTGAGCCAACAGCGAGCAAGAATAAGTTTGACGCCAAGAAGGACTACCGCACCGCTGTTGACATCAACCTAAAGCAAAAGAACTGGCAGGGCTGTCTGTTTAAAGATGGTAAGCTGTCATACTGGCTCAACGGTGAAACTCTGATTCCTGAGATAAGATACAAGAAGAGCGTTTGGAAGAGTTCTAACAAACTTGCCACCGCCGACAGCTGGAATAAGTATAACAGAGGCACCAACGGAAAATGGTATGAACCGTCAAAGCTTGACAGTATCAACCTGCTCATAAAGTATACTAACGGAATGATGGAGGTGTATGTCAACGGTCTTTTAGACCAGAAGTTCTGCCTCAACGATGGTAAAAAATAAGTAACAATGACAATACGACAAATAATAACAGCAATAAAGAATGGTGATGCAGGTAAAGCACAGTTCATAAGATTCATCATCAACGGTTGTGTGGCAGCAGGAGTACACTACGGTGTGTATCTTCTCGCACTTATAATCATCGACTCCTGTTTCCCTACCATCATACAGTATATGTCGCGCAACACCGCGACAAGTGTAGCATACGTCATTGGTTATCTCGTCAGCTTTGCCGTCAACTTCTACTTTACGTGCGTCTTCACCTTTCGTGCCACGCCATCGCTACGACGGTTCATCGGTTTCTCTGGCAGTCATGCAGTAAATTTCCTACTCCACGTAGTGCTGTTCTCCGCCTGTATGCACATTGGTATACACCCGCTCATCGCTCCTTTTGTCGTTATGGCAATCGCGATGCTTGTGCAATTCACCATTCTTAAGTTCGTATTCAAGAAACGGTAGCTTACGGGGGCTACAATTATTAAGCAAGAAGCGCACCCATGCAAGACGACGATTGTCTACTTGCATAGGTGCGTTTCTTTTTCTTTTAGTGACGGTGAAAAAATAAATTGGTATAATTTATGTCATAGATTTTTGAGATAGTTTGGAGACATAAAGAAGGTTGCCCTCCCCCGCCAAACGGGGGAGAAAGCGAAAGCGGAGGGGGTCAATGCGAGCATTGTGACTGATGAATGGCTCCAAAATATCCAAAAAGATATGGCAAGACAACTTTATCTTAGATATTATTTATCTCGTTAAATTGTACCAGGTTATTTTTTTTACCGTCACTTATTAGCTGTACACTACCCTACAACATTTTTCTCTCGCCCATTCCCCACTACGTTTTGATAGCTTTCGTAACGCGATACAACTTTTGAGCTACCAAAGACAATTCTGTTAAAAGAGGTACGTAGATTCCATAATTTATGCAAAACTTGAGCCATGACAGAGCAATAGATAAGTACTTTGTACGTCATTCTCAACTTTTTGTTGTAATTTTGTAACTTGATTAGGTTAGGCTATTAAAATATCATTACATAAAACAAGTATTGTTATGTGACGGTGATTTATAGTCTCCTATCCCTTTTCCGTCACTAAAAAGCAACAATGATATGTCAACAATAATATTTCCTTCACCTATCTTTGGTCCTGTCCATTCGCGCAGGCTCGGTGTCTCGCTCGGTGTTAACCTAATGCCCGACGATGGTAAGGTGTGCACCTTTGACTGTGTGTACTGCGAATGTGGCTTCAACGCAGACTTTCGTCCTAAACACAAGCGTCCTACCAGTGATGAGGTAAGGGACGCTCTCGCTGTGGTATTGAAACAACGTCACGAAAACCATGAGCCACTTGACGTCATAACGTTTGCCGGCAACGGCGAACCGACAGCCCACCCAGACTTTAAGCGGATTATAGAAGACACCATTGCGTTACGCGATAGATACTTCCCAGAGGCTAAGGTGTCGGTGCTCAGCAATGCAACTTTCTTGCATAAGGAAGACGTGCGCAAGGCACTGATGATGGTAGACAACAACATACAGAAGTTAGACACTGTAGACATGGACTATATTCGCAAAGTGGACCGTCCACTACAGCCTTCGTATGACGTCAAGGAGGTGATAAAACACATGAAGATGTTTGACGGAAAGGTAATAGTACAGACCATGTTTCTTGGCGGTAACGGTGTAGACAACACCAGCGAGCACTACCTTGCGCCTTGGTTAGAGGCACTGAAAGATATTAAGCCTATGCAGGTAATGATATACACTATAGACCGAGAGACGCCAGACAAGTCGCTGACTAAGGCTTCGCATGAGGTCCTCGACGCTATAAAGGCGCGTGTAGAAGCAATAGGAATAGAATGTACTGCCAGTTATTGATAAGTCATAAGAAATGAAAGCGAAGAGCAATATTCTCATAATTAGCGATATGTGCGGCTACGGTAAGGTGGCTGCCGCTGTACAGATGCCGATACTGTCGTATATGGGGCACGATGTGTTTAACCTGCCAACTATGCTTATCAGCAATACCTTTCCGTACGGTAAGTATGCCATAATGGAGAGTACAGCGTATATGGAAGATGCCTTGCACAAGTGGAATGAATTAGGAATACACTTCGACGCCATTACCACTGGCTTTATGGCGTCAGTACATCAAGCGCAACTGGTGGCAAGCTACTGCCGAGAACAGTCTGCCCTCGGAGCAGACATCTTCGTAGACCCCGTAATGGGTGACTACGGAAGGCTCTATGGCGGTGCCAATGAGGGCACCATACGCTGTATGCAGGAGATGCTCAGTGTGGCGCATCTCTGTTTCCCTAACTACACGGAGGCGTGCCTGTTGACTGGAGCGGAATATAAGGAGCAGGGCATTACGCGCCACGAGGCTTATACCATTATCAACAAGCTGCGACGCATTGGCTCACTATCTGTATTGATTACAAGCTGCATTGTCGATGGATGCCACTCTGTAGTAGGATATAACCATCTCACGGCAGAGTATTTCGTCCTGCCGTATGAAGAGATACCTGTGCAGTTTCCTGGCACTGGCGACATTTTCTCAAGTATCATAGTGGGAAGGCTAAAGGAGGGAGACGACCTGTGTCACGCCACACGTACCTCCATGGACACACTGCGACACTGGATTGATGTCAATAAAGACAATGAGGACATAAACCGCGGTATTCCTGTTGAAAGACACCTCGCCGACTTGTAGTTCTTATTGGAGTGAACACGAAAGCATAGATATCGCACCACGATATGGCTCTGATTGCATTACGAAAGCTATCTAATCGTTACACGAAAGCATAGATATTGCAATAGGGCTGTTTTCAATGCTGAAGGAGTTATGCCGTACATTATGTCCGAGCGAGCTTCTTGATTGAACAGAAAAGAGACTGCACTAAATATTAAAACAACTCAGAATACTTACTTATGACTACATATTCAGGCTATAACATCAGACAAATCAAGCCAGAGGACGATGCGGCAATACTCAGTATTGTACGCAACGCCTTTGAAGAATTAGGCGCTCCACGCACAGGGTCGGTGTACGACGACCCCAGAACGTTGCATCTATCGCATGAGTTTCTGCGTAAGGATGCGGAATACTGGGTAATAGAGAAGGACGGAGAAGTGCTGGGCGGTTGCGGTTTTTACCCCACGGAAGGTCTGCCCGACGGCATGGCGGAGATTGTTAAGTTGTATTTCTCGCCAGCATTGCGCGGCAAGGGTATGGGACGCAAAATGCTTGACTATATTGCAGGGCGCGCTAAGGAGATAGGGTACAAGAAACTTTATATTGAGTCTTTTCCACAATTCTGCAACGCCGTGAGGCTATATGAACGCTTCGGATTCAGGCATATCGCTCACGCCATAGGAAACTCTGGACACCCTGCCGTGACGGTATATATGGAGAAAGACCTGTAAGCTCAACACTATTAAGTAAGTGTTCAAAATTATTTTAATATTTAATATAGGCTATTTTGGTGCAGATGGTTTCACTGTTTGAGGGAGCAATGCGGGCATTGTGACTGAAAACAGGGGAAGCAGATGACCAAAAGAGACTGTATTAAATATTCCAAATAATACAAGAACATTAACTTACTTATTTATAAAAATAATTTTGAATACTTATATTATTTAGGATAACACACAAACACACTACAACACAAAATGCTTATAACTGCTAACACCTTACGAAAAGTATGGATTATTGTTTCCCTACTCATGCTGTCATCTACCCTACTCCATGCACAGGAGGAGGACGAGCTGCGTCCGCACTACGTAAAAGGTGACACTCTCGCCTTCTATACCGATGCTTTCGTACTGCCAGAGGGGGCGATGCTCGACAGGATGCTTCGCAAACTGCCTGGCGTTACGTATTACAGTAGCGGAAATGTGGAGATTGACGGAGTGACTGTTAAGGAGATTCAGGTGGACAACAAGACGTTCTTCAAGAACGCTATGGCTTCTATCGTCAGCCGACTGCCGGCTTACGCCATTCTTGTTGTGAAGTTTTACGACTATGACCAAGGCAAACGCATGACCGTTACCTTAAAAAAGGAATTCTCAGGCAAATGGTTTGCTGACTTCTCCGCGGCAGGAGGACCTGACAACCGCTACTCTGACAAAGCGTTCGTGATGCACAAAGACAAGAAGCTTCGACTCACCGCATACGCCAACGTCAACGACATTAACGACTCGCGACAACCTGGACAGGAAACGGAATGGTCGCCAGCGGAGGTCGCGAAGAACCAACGCACCACTCAACTGGCTGGCGTAGACTACCTGTTGAAGAAGAAGAAGTATGACGTCACGGGCTACACCACATTCAACCGCACCGTTACCACGTCGGCAACGGAGACTAATCGTATGGATTTCCTGACTGACGGCATCGTTAGGCAAAACACTTCTGCCAACGGACGTAATGAGAAGATAAAGATTGACACCTATCATGACTTTCACACTATGGCTGGTAAGGTGGACATTCACGTTAAACCTAAGTTTACTTACAACAGCGGTGACAACGAGACTGAGACTCTCGGCAGCCTGCTTCGCAACGATAGTACGCTGATAAATGATAGTCGTAGTACAACGTCTACTACGTCTAACGACTACACTGCTGGGCTGGCAGCAACAGCCAGTATAAAGTTTGACAATAAGAGAAAGCAGATAAAGTTTGAGGCTGGAGCCACAAACAAAGGGAAGACACAGGACAAGAACAGCGTGGACAGGGTGGATTATTACGATGCATCCATTGACTCCGTGTACAACTACCGCCAACGTCTCTACACTACTCCTAACAATCATACGGACTATTACGGTAAGTTAGGGTATATATGGCTCACGAAACATACGCTCGGAACTATACAATATCAATACAAACACTCACACGAACATGAGGCGATGGAGGAGAATGGCGACACCTATGGCAACAGTTTCGACCGCAGAGAAAATGGTACTTACCACGAGCTTCTCATGAAACTACGATGGGGAGTAAACACACTTCACGGTGTGTGGAGTGCCAACGCGTACCTGCCATTAAGTTACAACATTCTCGACAGGCAGTATCTGCGTGAGGACTACATGGGGAAACGCACATTACGTTACACTACTTTCAATGTTAAAAACACTTACCTACAGTGGCGTAGCAACAACCTGCGCCACAAGGCAACGTTGCTTTTTGAGCGCACTACAACCGTGCCCGACTGCGACATGATGACCAACGTTACCATAACGACTGACGTTCAGAAGTATTACAAGGGCAACGAACAGTTGCGTAACGCTACGCTTTACGACTGGAAGTTCAACTACACCTACCTCAGCGCGGATATGCTACATGAGTACGGCGTACAGATTGACCGTCAGTTTACGCATAACGCTATTGTCAACAAATTGTGCTTCGACCGCCCTACGGGCAGAAAGCTATATACTTACGACAACATTAACGGAAACAACGCTACCACCGTGCGACTTACATTGGGCGTACCGCTCAATGCGTCTCACTCCCTGCGTCTTCACAATCTGCTCATAACGTCTGTGGAACACAAAGCAAGTTTGGAGGAAACGGCAACCACCACCGTGGTTAAAGACGCAAAGGTAGTTGGCATTGACGACGACTTCAGATTAAAATATAATATCGGCAACCAGTACATAACATTCCGCACACGCTTCCGCATGACAGAATCGCACAGCGGAGGTAAGACGACAAACCCTATGGACTGGGAATACGGACTACTCGGACAAATGCACCTGCCATGGCAAATTGGTGTGTCGAGCAGTCTGACTATGTACGTACGCCGCAAGTACTCCAACGAACAGCTCAACACGACAAACGTTGTATGGGATATGCGCATAGTACGCCCATTTCTCAACAACAGTCTACTCGTTGTACTGGAGGGCTTCGATCTACTCCGTCAGTTAAAGCACATAGAGACAACTATCGGCGCAAACTATGTCAGCACACAGCGCACAGATGTTACACCGTCATACGCCATGGCGTGCGTGGTATACCGTCTGAACTACAATAATAAGAAATACCGTAAGGCTATCTGTTGGTAAGATAAGGCTTTTTACACTCAAACACTTTTCCAAAATGTTTGAGTCACTTGACAATTTCTTAAAAATAAATACAGTGGAAAGCATTAATTTCTTATATTTTTTCTTACCTTTGTAGCCAAATAAACATCAATATGAAGAAGGTATATATCTCTTTCTCACTACGGTTATACTTATATGTACTATTTATTACCGTAGTGATATTCGGCTGTATAGCGGTCGTCTTCTACTCTTATTGTCGACAGCGAGAAGAGAAACAAGCCGTTCTTTATACTTTTGCCCTACAAGGAAACTTGCTTCAAAAACTGAATGATGAACTTGTTAGCATAGAGTCTGCTGTGGATTTAACTGCCAAGCAAATGCAGAATACGCCATACGTAGAACATTCAAAACTGGTAAATTTCATGCAGTTACTTGTACAAAACAACTCATCTATATTAGGTGTAGGATTTATATCTTACCAAGATGAAGAAAAGCAAGACACGCTTACACCACTTGAATATGTCTACAAGGATAAGCATGGCATTTTGCAACATAGGCATTTACCCAAGACACAGTATAGGTATCAAGGAGAACCATGGTATATAGATGCAGTAAACAATCAGGAAGGACAATGGACCGAACCTTATTTAGACAAGTGGGGAAGCCATGACAGAATGGTGTCTTACGCTATTGCCATAAAAGATAACCACAAGAGACTGAGAGGAGTGGTCGTGGCAGATGTGGCTTTGGAGAATTTAGCGTCAGACGTAGACAAGGTAAAGCCTTTTAAAGATAGTTACTCTTTTATTCTTAGCAAGAAAGGGGTGGTGATTACGCATCCTAATACACGTTTTATCATGCGCAACACAGTCTTTTCTATGGGGCGTATCTTGCAAGATAGCGATTACTATGAAATAGGAAAGAATATGCTGGCAGGCAAAAAGGGCATGTTACACGGCAACCTGCAAGGAACCGATGTGCTGGTTTGTTATGCTCCTCTGCCGCATGTAGGGTGGTCGGTATGCAGCATATGTCACTTCTCTACTATAATGTCTGAATTAGGGTCTGTTACATATACTATTCTGATAATACTTATTATCGGTTTGTTACTATTGGCTGTATGTGTACATTTCATCGTGGTTCGAACGTCTAAGCCTATACGTCAGATGACGGATGCAGCATACCTAATTGCACAAGGAGACTTTCATGCTGCCTTGCCTGAGGTGAAAACAAAGGACGAGTTACGCAAACTACACGATGCCTTTGCCTTCATGCAACAGTCTATATGTACTTATATCAAAAATTTAGAGCATACTACCCGCGCCAAGGAAAGGATAGAGAGCGAACTGAACGTAGCGCATCGCATTCAGATGTCTATTATACCAAACGAAAACGCCTTACGCCAAGCCAATGAGTACATTGACTTAGACGCCATGCTGAAACCTGCACGCGAAGTGGGTGGAGATTTTTATGATTTTCAGATAAAAGACAATCAGCTTTATTTTGCCATTGGTGACGTTTCGGGCAAGGGAATAGCAGCATCTCTTGTTATGTCCATCACATGCACTTTGTTACGTAGCATAACGCAATGGCACAGCTCGCCTTGTGAAATTGTAACTTTACTTAACGAGGCATTGGCACAGAACAACCAAGCTAATATGTTTGTCACCCTATTTCTTGGACGCTTGGATTTAGAAACTGGGCAGCTTATCTATTGTAATGCGGGGCACAACCCACCATATTTATTCTCTGTTGCTGATGGTTGTAAAAAGTTACCCGTTGTGCCGAACTTATCTTTGGGGATATTTGGCAGTTTTAATTATCAAGAGCAAAGCGTGGTCTTGCAGAAGCGTCAGTCTCTGTTGCTGTACACCGATGGCCTCACAGAAGCAGAGAACATAACAAAGCAGCAAATGGGAAAACAGAGAGTAGAAAGCGTTTTGGCTGACAATGCAGGGAAGTCTGCTCACGAAATTCTTACTGTCTTAAAGCAAGAAATGGATAGATTCGTAGATGGAGCGACACAGAGTGATGACTTGACTCTTCTAACCATTGGCTATGGACTGAAAGACTATAATGCTTTGGTCCTGCACAATCGCCTTGAAGAGTTGGAGAAGTTACCTCCATTCGTAGAGAAAATAGGCAAAGACTTATCGTTACCATCATCTTTGACTAATTCGATCAATTTGGCATTGGAGGAAGCGTTAGTCAATGTAGTCTACTATGCATACCCCGAAGGGAAGATGGGAGAAATAATCCTAAAGGAAAGTTTTGATTATAACAAATCCCTACTTCTTTTCGAACTTATTGATAGTGGCAAACCGTTTAATCCTACCACGGTAAAAGAGGCTAACATATCGTTAGGGATAGAAGAAAGACCTGTGGGAGGATTGGGTATCTTCATGATGCGTAAATTGATGGATGAGGTAACTTACAAACGGGAAGAGGGGAAAAACATACTGGTAATGATAAAGAAAATAACAAAATAAATAAATCATATCTTTAACTCATACTATAATTATGAAAATAACAACGAGTAAAATTGAAGATACAGTTAATATCTGTTTAGCTGGACGTATGGATACTATTCGTACCGAAGAGTTTCAAAATATGGTCGACGAGTTGTCTGATGAGGATGCTGGTCACGTAGTAGTAGATTGTAAGGACTTAGAGTATATTAGCAGTTCTGGCTTGCGTGCCTTCATAGCTCTGCTGAAGAAAGCGCAGAGAAATGGAGGAAAAGTAAAACTGTTACAGCTCAATGACAACGTGAAAGAAGTGTTTGATATGACTGGTGTCTCAGCTTTGTTCGGGATTTCTTAAACGTTCGCCATCGTGAAGTGTCTTTCATAAGTTGTTTTATACTTACAAACTAATGCCATTATGACTAAAACTTATCCTTTATGCCAATCTCAACTTGGCGTGTTCATAGAATGTCAAGAAGAACCAGAAACTACACAATATAGTCTTGCGGCTCGCTTATTGTTATCTGCCAACATTAAGATGGAGCGCATGGAGCAAGCACTTCGTCAGGTGATTGACACCCGTGAGATTCTTCATACCCGTATCATTCTCGATGATAATGGGAATCCTCGTCAGTATATAGATAAGGACATGGTGATACCTGTAGGCAAACGCCAGATGAATGACGAAGATGCTGACGCATTTATAGATTCTTATGTTCGCCCTTACGCATTATTGGGCGAGGAGCCTTTGTGCCGCTTTGACTTGGTGGAGACTCCTACGCGAAAGATATTGGTTTACAGTATGCACCACATTATTGCCGATGGTACCACCTTCTTCGTACTGTTTTCTAAACAAGATTTAGAGAATGCTTATCAAGGCAAGGTACTGGAGACTGAACAAAAACTTCTCTACGATTTCGCTATAGAAGAGGAGCAACTAACGGAAAAACCTGCCTATGCCGCAGCAGCAGATTATTATTGCAAGAAGTTCGAAGGGGTAGAATTTGCCAATTTAGCAGGCAGCAACACCACCCGAATGGGTAATACCATCATATTATATGACGAATTACAGACATCGCCCATCAAGATTTTTTGCGAAAAGGTAAATATAAAAGACAATATATTGTTGCAGTCGGCTTACAGTTTGGTGCTGTCCAGATTGTGTCGCAAACAACAAGTGGCTTATACATCTGTACGTCACGGTCGTTTCGACAAATCGTTATGTCAATCGTATGGTATGTTTGTCAAGAGCGTACCCGTGCTTATAGACGCCGCACCAAATATGTCGGTGGCAGATTTCGTTGGCAAGATGGCGGAGGAATGGAAATCTACTTATCAGATGGCAGATTATTCATTCTCAGACC
>CAKQDQ010000077.1 GCA_934229335.1 uncultured Prevotella sp. | reverse complement strand
GTGCCTTCCTTATATGGCAAGGTGAACACAGCCTTGAACTCCGTTTGGCGATTTACCTGCTTCTCACCAATCAGTTTGTCGTCAAGATACAGGCGCACGGCAGGATATTTAGAATATACCTCCACATCAATGTCCTTACCTTCATGTCCCTGCCAGTTCCAACTCTCCCATGTAGGCCATACCGCCCACAGTCCAGTACGTATCTTTCCCTTATATCCATCTGGTTCTTTTACCGCCATATACAGTTTCTCCGTATCGTTATAAAGCATGCTGCGATAGTGAGAGATTGGCTTTCGCCAGCCCGTAAGGTCTATATCGCCACAGTATGCAGCGTGCCATGGGTATAGCGGTCGCTGATAATGCTCGCCAGCCACATCGCCATCATACCACCAACGTCCTATGCCTGATTCACCGATGTAGTCGATACCAGTCCACACGAAGTCGCCTATCACGTAGTCATAGTCATTAACCTTCGTCCAGTTCTTAAAGGCATCTCTCGGATATGATTCGGTCTGCCACATTATTCTCTCAGGTACTCTTTCGTGGTCAGTCTCTGATTTATGTATCATGTAGTTGTAACCCGTCACATCCAACTGCGCCGCCAGTGGGTCATATATCTCCCAGTCGCTGTCCCATGCCGCCAAAGCGGAGGTCACAGGGCGACTATCGTAGCGGTGAACTTCACTCGCCAACTTACGTGCCGTGGTGACTATCTCTATCTTCTTGCGCTCTATCACCTCGTTGCCTATGCTCCATGAGATGACGGATGGGTGCCTGCGGTCACGCAACACCATGCCGTCTACGTCCTGTTGCCAGTATTTGTCGAACAGCTCATGATAATCATGCTTATTCTTTGCCTCGCGCCAGCCGTCGAATGCCTCGTCTATCACGAGCATACCCAACCTGTCGCAGGCGTCAAGGAAAGCCTCTGAGGGCAGGTTGTGCGATGTACGTATGGCGTTAAAGCCTGCCTTTTTCATCATCTTCACCTTGCGCTCCTCCGCCTTGTCGTAAGCGGCGGCACCCAATATACCATTGTCGTGGTGTACGCAGCCACCGTTAATGAGTATCTTCTTGCCGTTGAGGAAGAAGCCATCGGTAGAGAATCTTAACTCTCTTATGCCAAACAGCTGTTGCTTCTCGTCCATTACTCTATCGCCTTCCATCACTTTCACGGTGGCGTTATATAGGTTTGGGGTCTCTATGTCCCACAACTTTGGCTGCTCTACGTTTATCTCTTGCGTTATCTCCGTCTCGCCTCCTGCTGACAGAGAGACTGTTTCCGACTGCTGTTTCGTGCCATTCTCTAACGTTGTAGCCAGGCAGACGTTCTTGGTTTGCTGCGTCTCGTTCTTTACCTTTACGCTTACCGTTACCGTAGCCTGTACCGCGGTTATCTGTTTCGTCTGTATGTTCACGCCCCAGTTGGCGATGTGTACTGGTGGAACGCTTATCAGTCTGACGTGGCGATATATTCCCGAACCAGAATACCAACGGCAGTTTTTCTGCTGTGCGTTGTCTACACGCACCGCCACAATGTTGCTCTTGCCTGCTACCACAGCGTCTGTTATGTCGCAGAAGAAGGAGGTGTAGCCGTAGGGGTGTCCGCCCACCTTCTTGCCGTTCACGTAGACTGTTGAGTTCATGTACACTCCCTCAAAGTAAAGCAACAGTTTGTCGCCATGACGGTAAGTCTGTGGCAGTTTGAAGTTCTTGCGATACCATGCCGTTCCCGTAGGGTAATAACCGCCATCGTTGCCTGCAGGCGCATTTTTGTCTACTGTTTGTTCTATGCTCCAGTCGTGTGGCAAGTTCAGTTTTCGCCACTTGGCATCGTTGTAGGCAGTCCTTGAGGCAAGCGAATCGTCACCGAGATAGAACTTCCATGCGCCATCAAAATTCAGTTCTTGTCTTGTCTGCCCTTCGTTCTTCGTGGCAGAGAGGGCGTCTGTGGGGTTAGTGAGCATCATGGTGAGTCCCATTCCCCATAACAGTGCGGTATTGTTTAGGTTCATTGTCCTTGTTATATTATTCTGTTTTTGTTATTCCTTTTTTTGTAACATTAATCATCGTTAATCTAACATTAATTTCTCATTAATACTTTAGTTCTTCTTCTGTTTAGCGTCAACATCTCGTAAGAGATAGATTTATGATAGATTAGTGTTAGATTAATGGCGGTAACTTCATACTACTCCGTTAGGAGTGTAATATGGTAGCCAGCCATGCTAATGGCTGGTAGGTCTATACATATAAATACGATAAACTGTAAGCAAACACCTATGTTTTACTTACAGTTTTTTGGGGTTCTCGTCTGTAGTGCGATATGTGCTCTTTTACAGTGTAATAACGCCCAAATCACCTTGTAAAAGCACCCTGATTACACGCTGATTTGGCTGCTTTCAGATTGTAAGTTGGTAGACATTGGAATTATCATTCAATAACAGTACCTTCTCCCATACATTTGAAGCATATTCCTTTCTTTACATGTTTATATTGAGGAATATATCCAGAGCCGCCACATCTATCACATTTGTAACAATATTTGATAAGTTCTTGGTCCAATAAAGTTCTATAAAGTGGTACAGGTTTATCGTGTCTTTTTTGATGACAATCCTCACATAATGTCACAAGTGCTTTTTCCTCATATTCCCATGGTTTCTTGCCATATACATAATATTTGTGATGTACATTTAATCCTTTATATACAAACTGATACGCACTAAGACATACATAGAACACATAATTTCTATATGTTAAACTGATTTGGCTGTCTTCTATGCTTAGACAGTATTTATCTGTTAGTTCGTAATCAAATTTCAGAATTGCCATTGGATATGTTGTCCGATTTCTATCTGTGCCCCGAAACTTTCGGTAACGATGTAGATGGAAATTTAAGGATTCTCCAATATTTTCGTTTGTGATAATTGTAGTATAGCCAAATTCCTCAAAGATATAAGAAAAATAAAAACCATTCATTTTATGTAAATCTATCTTGCTTACATACAATTCACCATATTTTTCCCTATCAATGATTTTTACATTGTTATATGGCTCCCATCTAACATATCCTTTAAGGGATTTCTCTCTTTCTGTTTCATTTGCTGGGCACTTATTACCTTCTGTATCAAGATAATAAAGCGTTAAATTCACTTTGTCACATTCTGTATAGCCCTTAAACGTTTGCTCAATAAGAGAACTAAACCTATCGCCTATCAGTATCTTCTCGTTTATGATACTGTCTACCTCTTCTATAGAATCTGTTGTATATATAGTCTTATTATGATACCCTATACACCCACAGTCTTGACAGGTGTATTTATCTCTCTGTAGAATATGGTTACATTTATCGTACCATTCTTTTTGAGTTAATAATTCTTTATAAGCCATATCTTCCATATCTTAGAATTTATTTATCGACACGACCTTTATTTTGTATCGTTCGCTCTTCCCTCATCGTTACACTAACGAGCTCTTTTGGTCTGTTATGTTCATGCAAAGTTAACAAATTTATTCAATTTCTACATCGTATTAAATAGAAATGTATCATTTTTTTCCTATACAACGCATTTATTGAATAAAACGGGCAATTACTTATGGGCTATTCTTTATTACTGTATCTGCTTTACATCAGCATCTCGTAAGAGGTAGGATTAAAGAAAGATTAATATAATATTAACGGTGATTAATGTTACAATAAATATGCAAAGCGTGATAAAACGAAAAATGCCATTTATGCAAAAAACACCTCAAAAGTTTGAACATAACTGACGTGAACCTGGCACCAAAGAGTATACCGAACAAACGGCAGTGGACTGTCTCTTTGCATACACATAAGGGGCGGTAACTTATAAAAACACCATTCAAAAAAAAACTCGCAAGTAATAAAACTGCGAGTTTTTTTAACATACAATATGTATGGTTCCTGTCGGTTGTTTTGTTTTTCACAAAACAAGTCCAGAACTCTGATAACAGATGTTCTGGACTTGTTCGTATTTTATCGTATTTACAGTCTATACATTAGAAATCTTCATTACGAAAACTATCTAACATACGGACATTACTACTACTACTACATTGCAGCAGCTGCGTACAGCGCATCGTAGATGTAGCTTGCAACACCAAAGAAGAGTACACCAGCTGTACAAACAGCAAGGGTTATCTTTGTGTTACAGTCCATCTTGAATGTCTTAATGGGTTCACCGTCATTATTGATATACATTGCTTTAACAATAAGGAGATAGTAATACAGTGATACTACCGTATTAATCAAAGCAATAAACACAATGAAGTAAGGCATTGCATTTGGTCTACCATCTACAGCTGAGAGGAAGACAAAGAACTTAGAGAACATACCCGCGAAAGGAGGTATACCACCAAGTGAGAAGAGAGCGAGCGTCATAAGGAACGCCATCTTTGGGTTTGTCTTGTAAAGTCCGTTGTATGTAGACATCTCTGTCTTGCCATTGTTAGCATTTTCTACAGAAGCGATGATAGTGAACACTGCCATATTTGCTACGATGTAGATAAGGACATAATACATAAGAGCGGTAATGCTCATTACGTAACTGCCACCTATCGCAACAAGCATGATATAACCAGCCTGTGAGATAGAAGAGAACGCCATGAAACGCTTTAGTTCCGTCTGACGAATTGCCATCAAATTGGCAACCGTGATAGAAAGAACTACAAGGATATACATTGCGAATGTCCAGTATACTGAGAGGCTGATGAACACCTTATAGAGCAGTGTTACGAGTGTAAACGCCGCTGCGCCCTTTGAGATAACACTGAGATAACCTGTCACTGTGGTTGGAGCACCCTGATATGTATCAGCAGTCCAAAAGTGGAAAGGAACAAGTGAAATCTTAAAGCCAAGACCTGCAATAAAGAACACCATTCCCATTATAGCCATTGGGGTATAACCCACAGCGCGACTAAAGTCTGCGAAGTAAAGTGTACCTGTAGAGCCGTAAAGGAATGATATGCCATACAGCATTACTGCAGAAGAGAATGTTGCGGTGAGGATAAACTTTGCAGCGGCTTCCGCTGAGTTCTTACGGTATTTGTCAAGTGCTACCATACAACCCATAGGAACTGATGCCATTTCAAGCCCAAGGAAGAACATGAGGAATGAGCCTGCACTCATCATCATAAACATACCCAACAAGGTAGAAACTGTAAGCATATAGAACTCACCTTCATACTTCTTTGTGTCAGTAACTGTGAGCCAGTTGCGTGACTGTAGCACCACAATGAGGGTACCAAATGTCAGCACACTCTTCATCATGTTAGCGGCAGGAGTAGCCTCATAGATACCTCCGAAGAGGGAAACTGTGTCTGTACCTGGACAGATGTTGATAATCAACTGAGCCAAAAGAAGCACGCAGACCATAGGATTAAACCATTTGCGCTCCGCCTTGCCGTGGCTGCAGAAATCTGCCACAAATACTATTACCAGAATAGCCATCAGTGTGGCTTCAGGTATCATATTCAAAAATTGAGAATAATTCATAGTTGTGTGTTTGTTAAAATTACATTGCAGCCAAATTATTGAGTATTGGCGTTACGCCGTTAAGAATAACATCGCTTGCCCAGAGTGGGAAACTACCTAATGCAGCAACACAGAATATGAGGCAGCATACAGCGAATTTCTCATCCCACGTAGCGTCTGTCAGCTCTTCATAATGTGGGTTTGTTACCTTGCCGAAGAGGATAAAGCCAACGGTACGGAGAATGTAAACAGCAGTAACAACGATTGATGTACATGCTATTACTGTGCAGCAACGATGGAAGGTGTCAGCATTTTCGAATGAACCGACAAAAATCGTCATCTCAGCGATGAAACCTGAGAAGCCTGGCAGACCGAGGTTAGCAAGACCCGCTATGACATAACCCACAGAGAGGAATGGCATTATCTTCATCAAACCACCGAGTTTACGAATGTCACGAGTGTGAGTACGGCCGTAAATCATACCGATGAGGGCAAAGAAGAGAGCCGTCATAAGACCGTGAGAGAGCATCTGCAGAATAGCACCAGTACATGATGTCTTAGTCATCATAAGAAGTGCGAACAATACTAAACCACAGTGTGACACTGAAGAGTAAGCATTGATAAACTTCAAGTCGGTCTGTACGCAAGCAGAGAATGCACCATAAACAACAGAAATAGTGGTAAGAATAAGGAATATCCATGCAAGGTCATGAGCAGCGTCAGGCAACAGGAACATTGCTATGCGGAAACAACCGTAGCCACCAAGCTTCATCAATACACCAGCGTGGAGCATTGATACTGACGTTGGCGCACAACCGTGACCGATAGGAGACCATGTGTGGAATGGGAACAATGCACCAAGCACACCGAAGCCTATGAATACGAATGGGAAGAGAGCCTTCTGCACTACTGCAGGAATAGCGTGTGCGTGAGCAATCTGCAATATATTCATCGTAGTAGCACCGTTAAAGAAGTAAATGCCGATAAGACCTATGATGATAAGAGCAGAACCTCCCATAAGCATCAGGGTCAACTTCATTGCGGCATACTCCTTACGACCAGAACCCCAGTAACCAATAAGAAGGTACATAGGAATCAAAGCAACCTCATAGAACATGAACATAGTGAACAAGTCTATTGAGATAAAGAAGCCATATACACCAGTTGAAAGCAGTGTGAACCACATAAAGAATTCTTTTGTCAGTGGCTGTAACTTCCAAGAAGCAAACGTACCAGTGAAGACGATGATGCTTGAAAGAAGCAACATCACAACAGAGATACCGTCAACGCCTACTGCATATGCAATGTTCAATGGCTTAAACCATTCTACAGAATAGGTGTAGAGCATCTCGTCAGTAACGCCAGCCGCACGCTGCGCAATAAAGTCAAGCGTGAGCCATCCGCTAAGAGCAAGCAGACAGATAGAACCTGCCACCATCACACCGCGTACCTGGTTGACGTTGCGTGCCATCCACAAACCGAGCAACATCAGTACTGGGATGACTACAAATAATGATAATATACTCATTGTTTTTTAGTTTCTAAAATGTTAGATGTTAATTAGAGACATACCAAGAGCAGTGTTAATGCTATTACACCAGTTATAAACCATACAGCGTAACTACGTACATCACCATCCTGTGTTGAACGTATGCTCTCGCCGCCAGCATTAGCTCCCCAAGCAGTAAAGTCTATAAGTCCGTTGATAATGTGCTCATCAATCCATGCTACTGGATAAGAAACGAAACGGAACAATATCTTATGTGTAACGAACTGGTAAACCTCATCCATATAGAAACGCTTGTAAGCCCAACGGTGCAGACGTGGTGCCATAGCGTACATCTTCTCTGCGATAGGCTGTGTTTCACCTTTATATATATATGTAGCAAGAGCTATAGAGCAGATAGCAATAACCGTTGATGTCGCTGCGATAACACCATCGAAGTGGATAGTGTAAGCGGTACCAGATGCTGTTACGAATCGACCGAAACTTGCCCAATCCCAATGTAGGAAACCACCAAGTGTAGAGAAGATACCTACACCTACAGTGATAATACTAAGGAAAACGAGTGGGAAAGTCATAGTCCAAGGTGCCTCGTGTGGTGTGTGGTGGGCGTGCAGTTCCTTGTTCTCTGTTCCCCAGAATATACCGTAGTAAAGACGGAACATATAGAACGCTGTCATTGCTGCAACGCCTGTCATCCACCAACCACAAATTGGTGAGTAAGCGAAGCAAGCTGATATAATCTCATCCTTTGAACTAAAACCTGAGAAGAAAGGTATACCCGCAATAGCAAGACATGAGATAAGGAATGTTGCGTGAGTGATAGGCATATACTTACGCAGACCACCCATAGTAGACATCTCATTAGAGTGAACGGCATGAATAATACAGCCCGCACCCAAGAAGAGACAAGCCTTAAACATAGCGTGGGTGAAGAGGTGGAACAAAGATGCCATATAACCAAGAGAAGCATGGTTGTCTATCATCGCCTCTCCACCATGACCTGGCATACATACACCCAAAGCCACCATCATAAATGCTATCTGTGAGATAGTAGAG
Source organism: uncultured Prevotella sp. (assembly GCA_934229335.1). Classification (GTDB taxonomy): domain Bacteria; phylum Bacteroidota; class Bacteroidia; order Bacteroidales; family Bacteroidaceae; genus Prevotella. The sequence continues at coordinate 3,520 of CAKQDQ010000077.1, read as the reverse complement.
AAAGCAAGAACACGCTTGATATCACTCTGTGCGCAAGCAACAGCAGCTGCATAGAAAGCGGTGAACGCACCTACTACGACTACGATAGACATCTGATCTGGAGCATACTCAATCCACAATGGGAAGAGACGTGCAATCTGGAACACACCAGCAACAACCATCGTTGCAGCGTGAATAAGAGCAGATACAGGTGTAGGACCCTCCATGGCATCTGGCAACCAGATGTGAAGAGGGAACATAGCAGACTTACCTGCGCCACCGATGAACATCAGTACGAGGGCTGTAGGAAGTATCATTGCGCCTGACATCCAAGCCTTGTCAGCATTGCAGAACGTGAAGGTGTCTGCTGCCGCACCCTGAATTTCTCCAGCAAAAGAGAAGTTGAAAGAGCCTGTATAGTAACCAAAGATAAGGATACCAACAAGGAAGAACATATCAGCGAAACGAGTTACTATAAATGCCTTCTTTGAAGCGTGAACCGCAGCCTGCAAAGGATAATAGAAACCAATGAGCAGATATGAGCTGACACCAACTAACTCCCAGAACATATACATCTGGAAGATGTTAGTTGCTACTACCAATCCGAGCATAGAGAAGGTGAAGAGTGAAAGGAACGCATAATAACGCTGAAAACCTTTCTCACCGTGCATATAGCCGAAAGAGTAGATGTGCACCATGAGTGACACCGTAGAGATAACGATGAGCATCATAACTGCGATAGGATCGAGTAGGATACCCAAGTCAAAATGCAGACTGCCCAGTGGCAACCAAGTAGTGTTATAAGGCACTATGGTAGGGAATGTGCCGTTAGCCAAGCGGTCAGCAGTGAAATACTGGAACGCTGTGACGTAACTGAGAATGGTAACAAGACCAAGGGAGCAAGTACCAATAAGTCCTGCTGCCTTGTGTGACCATCCTTTCTTACCTCTGAAATAATCAGTCAAACCGATTATCAAGAATGAAAGCAGAGGAAGAAGAAGTATACCGATTGTATAACCGAATTCCATTGTTTTACTTTTGTTATTTCTTGTAAGTTGCTGATAAGCAACGAACGTGGTTTGACTTTTATTAGAACTTCATGTTCTTTATGCCTTCCACTGTATCGTTTTTGAAGTGGTGGTAAGCATTAAGAATAATAGCGATAGCCACTGCACTCTCTGCTGCGCTTACACCGATAGAGAAGAGAGTGAAGAACATACCCTCCATCTGACCGGGGTAAAGCAGACGGTTAAATGCCGCGAAGTTGAGATCAACAGCATTGAGCACAAGTTCAATACTAACCAGCATGGCTATCATGTTACGACGTGTAACGAATCCGAAAACGCCGATAAAGAACAGTATCGCACTGAGTATGAAGAAACATTCTACTGGTACCATATTTACTTGTCCTCCTTTTGGTTACGTGATACAACGAGACCACCGATGATACATGCCAGCAAGAACACTGATATGAACTCAAACGGCAATACATACTGATATTTCTCTGAACCCATGAGTGCGGTGCCTATCTGTTGCATTGGCACCTCTACGTCTGGCTGCTCCATGAACTTGTCGAAAAACGCAGACTTCAACTGCACTGTAACGACAGTGAGCAGACCTACAACAGCAACGATAGCCGCTGTAGCGAAACGCTTGAGGTTCAGTTTCTCTTTCATTCCCTGCAGTGTGCGCTTTGATATAAGCTGAATGGCAAAGATGTAAATCATCGTCATACCACCTGCATATATGCTAAGCTGTGCAGTACCGAGGAATGTGTAGTCAAGCAAGAAGTACATACCAGCCACAGAGAACAGCACGAAGAGCAGTGCCGTTACAGCGCGCATGATACTCTGCGTCACTACAGAGGCAATGGCAGCCATAACGATTATTACTGCCAAGATAGCGAACATTATAATATTTGCCATGATTTACTTTTCCTCCTTCTTGTTAAGGTCATTTTTTGTTTCTGCCGCTTTTGTCGCAGCAGCCTTCTCCGCAGCAGCTTTCTCTGCTGCCTTCTTTGCATTCTCTGCATACTGCTCCATCTCCTCCTTGGTAGGTGGGACGTTAAGGTGCTGCTTGAGTGCGTCACGGTTAAACACCGCATTCTCAAAGTCTTTCACGAATTTGATAGCATCGTGCGGACACGCATTAACGCATAGCTGGCAGAACATACAGTCGCCGAGGTCATACTGGTAGTCGGTAAGCAGTTTCTTCTTCTTTCCTTCTGCCGTTGTCACCATCTGCGACACAATCTTTATGCTGCCATTCGGACACGCCTTCTCACAGAGAGTGCAAGCGATACACTTGTTTTTGCCGTTCTCATCGTGTGGCATAACGAGTGTTCCGCGGTGGCGTTCAGCCACATGTTGTGTCTTGCGGTTCTCAGGATACTGCTCTGTTATCTTCGGAGTTACGTACTCACCCATGGTGATGTCCATACCCGTAACGAGAGTCTTCAATCCTGCTATGATACCGCCAAAATATGAATTATTGTTAGCCATTTCTTTGTTTGCTTTTAATTACTTGTCTGTACGTGTGGCGATATCTGCTCCTACAAGTTTCTGTGCTTCCGCAAAGTTAGAGCGGAACTTGAGCGCACGTACGCCTATTACAGCGAGCAGTACAACTATCACCGCTGCAACAGCGATGCTTGCGCCCATGATACCAGTGAGACCGAACGCTACGCATACCGTCATCAGCACGAGGTTAAACAGTGCTAACGGCATGAGATACTTCCATTCAAGGTTCAGAATCTGGTCGATACGCAGACGTGGGAATGTCCACTTAATCCACATCAGCAACCATACCATAGCGAACGCCTTACCGATGAACCATACGATACCAGGGATAAGATCCATAACGCCATCGAAAGCTGCCACACCGATGTGTATTGGGCACCAACCACCGAGGAACATAAGGCTCGTCATACCTGCTACGATGAAGAGGTTAAGGAATTCTGCAAGGTAGTAGAAGCCAAAGCCCATACCAGAGTACTCTGTGTGATAACCTGCTGTCAACTCTGATTCTGCCTCCGCAAGGTCGAATGGGCCACGGTTAGCCTCAGCGTTACCTGCAATAAGGAAGATAAAGAAAGCAATGATAGCAGGAACGTGTCCCTGGAATATCAACCAACCGAAAGGACCACTCTGCGCCTCCACAATGCCGCTAATCTGCATTGTACCAGTAAGGATACAGGCAGTAATAAGGCAAAGACCGAGAGACATCTCGTAAGAAATCATCTGCACGGCACCACGCATAGCGGATACTACACCATACTTATTGTTAGAAGACCAACCTGCAAGGAACACGCCAATAACGCCAATGGCACTAATTGCGGTATAAAGGAAGATACCAACATTAAAGTCGAGTATCACGGCACCATTGTTCCAAGGCAGAAAAGCGAAGGCACCGATTGAGCCGATGATAACGAGTATAGGAGCAAGAGCATAGAGCAGCTTGTCGGCTTTGTCAACGACGAAGATTTCTTTGATAAGCATCTTCAATACATCGGCAAACACCTGAAGCAGTCCCCAAGGGC
>CAKQDQ010000076.1 GCA_934229335.1 uncultured Prevotella sp. | reverse complement strand
GCATTAAGGTTGTGGCTTCTGACACCTCTGTTATCAATACAGGTGCTGAGACAGGTAAGGAGTATACTCTTACATATTCTATCGACGAGCAGGGGCTTAACGACGCTATCGGTCTGGAACTCGTTGTTCTTAACAACGACCAGAACACCTCTGAGCGTCAGATTCATAAGGTTACTCCATTCAACCTCGTTAAGCAGGAAGGTAACATCTACACCTTCGAATGTAAGATAGAGGCTAACCAGGCTGGTACATACAAGACTTGTGTACGTATGTATCCTAAGAATGACCTCCTGCCTCACCGTCAGGACTTCTGCTACATCAAGTGGCTTGACTAATAATTGCTTATCAAGCTATAATAAAAAATATGCCCTGCAAGGTTTAGACTATATGTCTTGCCTTGCAGGGCTTTTTGTTTACCGATATAGGGGCTGTTGATTTGGCGTAACATAACGGCTTGACGCCGATGTTATGTCGCCCACATTAGGCTATCGTTCTGCCGAGTTCGTAGGCTTCAGCGAGTGCTTTGTGCCCATCTATCTCTCCTGCCGCATCAACACCACCAGCAAATACACTACCAGCAAAGTGTGCATTTTCGAAGCAAGCTATCCAACCACCAAGACCTGTAATACAACGTTCTGGCGTAGACGCTTCGTCTTCAGCTGCTGTTGTCAGCAGATAGATGTCACGGAAATGATAATCTGAGCTGTAAAGCCAGTTGGCACGGTCAAGTAAAGTCTTCATCTGTCCACTCATCTCGTAATAATATATAGGTGTGGCAAAGACTATAACGTCAGCTTCGTACATACTTTGGGATATGGCATTTGCATCATCATTTATCGCACATCTGCCCAACTTATGGCACGCCATGCAACCTTTGCAAAACTGAATGTTCTTACCTCTGAGACTTATCACCTTGACTTCGTTTCCTGCCTCAATAGCTCCTTTTACGAAATTCTCCGCCAAAACATCAGAGTTGCTGCCATGACGCAGACTCGTTGTAATTACTAATACTTTCTTCATATCGTCATTATGTTTTTGTAAGTTATGCCTTTCCTAATACAGATGCAAAGGTAATAGTATCTTTTCACACAGCCGTTACCCAATTTACTGTTTTTATTACCACTACTATAGGGGATATATGACAGCGAGAACTAATATCATAACAATACCCATGAGTATCTGTAACGGCAGTCCAACCTTAACATAATCACCGAACGTATAGTTGCCAGCATGCATCACCAACGCATTTGGTGGCGTAGAGAATGGCGATGCAAAGCACATACTGGCTCCAAGGGTTACGGAGAACAGCAGTGGTAGCGGATTTACGCCTAACTCAACAGCGGCACTCATGGCTATAGGCGACATGAGAACTGCTGTAGCGGTGTTGCTGACAAACATTGTTAGCAGTGAAGTTGTAAAGTATATACTACAAAGCAACACAATGGGACTGGCACCACCTAACATCGTCACCAGCGAATGACTTACCATTGCGGAGACTCCAGTCTTCTCAAGTGCCGTAGCCATAGGCATCATTGATGCTATCAGCACTATACTTTCCCAGTTTATTGTCTTATATGCAGCGTCTACACTACGGAAACATCCCGTCACGACCATCAACAGTCCTGCCACAATTACCGCCGTCACAGGGGCTATAGGCACATAGTCAAACACCATAGCCAATACCATCAGCAGCATAATGGCTGCGGCAAGCGGTGCCTTATAACTCAAGGTTACATTCTCTGACAACTCTCTCGGTCTATCAAGCAACAACCAGTCTCGCTCTTCCTTCTCCATACCAGAAAGACTGTCCCATCGTCCTTGCACAAGGAGTATGTCGCCCGCACGAAGACGTATGTTCTGTAGTTCTGTGGTAATATATTCATCTGAACGCTTCACCCCTACAACATTGACATTATAGCTCTCGCGCATACGCGATTGTTCCAATCTTACTCCTATTAAGCGTGACTCTGGCATGACCACTAACTCTACCATTCCGATGTCATAGAAGTCCAAAGTTCGCTTATTCATCTGTCTTAAACCTGCTTCTGTAGCATACTGAGCGATAGTTTTTTTGTCTCCTTGTAGATAAAGAATATCATTTGACTGTATTACGCTATCAGCCGTAGGTATATACTGTTCTACATTCTTCACCAGTCTGCCACGTCGTGAAGTCTCATGCCTTATCTCCATAACAGAGATGCCATACGTTGCACGTAGGTTCAGCTGGGTTATCGACTTGCCTGCTATAGGACTGCTATGGCAAACACGATACACCACTATGTCGTCAGCAATATGATATTTCTCTACCAAATCATCCAGTGTCTTGCCATTATCATCTACCGTTCCTGCTTTCTTATCAAGGATCCAGCGGCTCAGAGGAAGCATTACAAGTATTCCTACGAGAAGACATATTAAGCCTATAGGCAAAAACGAAAAGAACGACAATCCCTCATATCCGTTCTCTCGCAGCGTCTCATCTATTACAAGATTTGGCGGTGTTCCTATCAATGTCAACATTCCTCCCATACTGCTGGCAAAGGCAAGCGGCATTAGAAGTCGGGCGGGGTTCTTTTTTGATTCTCTGGTCATAGCTATGACTATCGGCATCATTAACGCTACAGTACCGGTGTTGCTGACAAATGCTCCTATTACCGCTGTTAGCACTACGACAAGCAGGAACATTGTTGTGTCATTATTTCCTGCCAACTGCATTATCTTACGGCTTATACCTTTCGCCAATCCTGTCTGCAATATCGCTCCACCAACGACAAACAAACCTGCCATCATGATGATTACAGGATTAGAGAATCCTGCCAATGCCTCTGTCGGCCTTAACACTCCTCCAAGGATAAGTACGGAGAGGGAACACAATGCCACTATATCGGCTCTCAGTCTTCCAAAAACAAACATGAGGATTGTGGCAATCAAAGTAATAATTGTCAACGTCATAATATTAAGCTTTTTTTGTCGGTTTACAACTGTTATATTGCTGGTGAGCTTGCTACACTGAACACCACTCATAACTGTGAACAAAGATAATACTTTTATTTTACATCAACAATGTCACGGTTCATAAAAAACATTTTTAGAAGTTAAGAAAAAGATATTTTGTAAATGCTCTGAGTTGTTTTTTGATGTCGCTTTTCTTTTTCTTAGAAGGAAAAATGCTATCACTATGACTGAGAAGAAAGGAAAGAGATTTTTAACGCGTACTTATGCATTTACTTACAATCTGAAAGCAATGAAATCGTAACGCGATTTCAATGCTTTTACCTCATAATATGATGCTAATCGTGATGCTATCACGCCCTTATCGCACTGTGCTTATTGCGCACTAAAAATTATAAGTAAAAGGTAGTGTTTTGCTTACAGTTTATTACTTCCAATAATCACTACTTATTAGTGGGAAAACATAAAATTTTTCTGCATGACAAGTTATAAAGCTGGTACACAAGAAATAATAATTCATGCCATCAAACTCGATGAAGATGAGAAAGGATTTGACGCTATGCACAGCTATGCAGAGTGGGAAAAGAAAAGAGGGAAGCATAGTAACATCGCTGATGTTAATATGCTTCCCACTTTATATTATGCATGAATGTGGCACTATTCAAATCTGATGAATACCACACTGTTTCCTTACTTTACTCAAAGGTCACGAGTGGCGTATTCTCTTTTACTGCCTCTCCCACCTGAACAAGTATTTCCTTAACCTTTCCATCCTTCTCGGCAGTAAGGTTATTGTCCATCTTCATAGCCTCTAACACTACGAGACTGTCGCCTTCTTTTACCTCATCACCAGGCTTTACGACTATATCTACGATTGTACCAGGCAGTGGTGAACGCAGTGCGTCTTGCAAGTCATCTTTAGCTTCCTGCTTCTTTACGATAGGAGCAGGCAGCACTACTTTCTTTTTTACTACAGGCTCTGGTATCGCCTCTACATTATAAGTTTCACCGTTTACAATAACTGTAGTAACATTGTCTGTACGCTCACCGACTGTCACCACATATTCCTTCCCGGCTATGTTATATTTATATTCTTTCATTAGTGTTTTTTTTACTTTTGTGGCGCATTGGTCATCTTTACAATCTTTGACGACCATTCCGACGATACTGGTGTAATGGTAATGCTACCCGACTCTGTATCGTGCATATTATAACCCTGATCGTCATGAAGCGCCATTGCTATTGCAGCAAAAACCGCATTGTCCATTTCTTCTTTTTAATAGGATTCTGTAACAAACTTTTTCTTGCCTTACATAGGTATACAGCCGTGTTTCTTTGTTGGCAGATTCTGACGCTTTGTTGCAAGTTGCGCAAGAGCGCGGCATATACGGAAACGTGTGTTGCGAGGCTCTATCACATCGTCAATATATCCGAACTGTGCTGCCTGATAAGGATTGGCAAACAGCTCTGAGTATTCCTTCTCCTTCTCGGCAAGGAATGCCTTTACGTCACCACCTTCTTCCTTTACTTGCTTTGCGCCTTTGGCCTGAAGCACTGCCACTGCACCTGCCGCTCCCATAACAGCAATCTCTGCTGATGGCCATGCGAAGTTTATATCTGCACGCAGTTGCTTACAACCCATCACAATATGTGAACCGCCATACGACTTGCGCAGGGTCACTGTGACCTTAGGCACTGTAGCCTCACCATAAGCATAGAGTAACTTTGCACCATGCAGAATAACCGCATTATACTCCTGACCTGTACCAGGCAAGAAGCCTGGAACATCTACAAGGCTGACAATAGGTATGTTAAAGGCATCACAGAAACGAACGAAACGAGCACCTTTACGGCTTGCGTTTACGTCAAGTACTCCTGCATAAGCTGAAGGTTGGTTTGCAACAATTCCTACAGATTGTCCATTAAAGCGTGCAAAGCCTACTATAATATTCTTAGCAAACTTAGGCTGCACTTCAAAGAACTCACCATTATCCGTGATAGCTCCTATGACTTTATACATATCATAAGCCTGATTAGGATCCTCTGGGATAATTTCGTTCAAGGAATCATCAAGTCTATCTACGGGATCTGTACACTCTACACGTGGGGTTTCCTCCATGTTATTAGACGGAATGTAAGAGATAAGCTTCTTTATCATCTCTATTCCTTCTTCCTCCGTCTTTGCCGTGAAATGCGTTACGCCCGACTTTGACGCATGAACACTGGCTCCACCAAGGTGCTCTGCATCTACATCTTCACCTGTAACGGTCTTTACTACCGCAGGACCTGTAAGGAACATATAAGACGTATTCTCCTTCATCAAAGTGAAATCGGTAAGTGCTGGCGAGTAAACAGCACCTCCTGCACATGGACCATATATCATAGATATCTGCGGAATGACACCTGAAGCAAGGATATTACGCTCAAATATCTCGCCATATCCTGCAAGAGCGTCAATGCCTTCCTGAATACGAGCACCACCAGAGTCATTGATTCCTATAACTGGCGCACCCATTGTCATAGCCATATCCATAACTTTGCATATCTTCTCTGACATGGTTTTGGAGAGGGAACCACCGTTAACGGTGAAGTCTTGCGCAAAGACGTACACAAGACGACCATCTATAGTACCAGAGCCTACTACCACACCATCACCGAGATACTGCTTCTTCTCCATACCAAAATTATGGCAACGATGCAGTTTGAACATATCATACTCCTCAAAAGAGCCTTCGTCGAGCAACATTTCTATACGCTCACGGGCGGTATACTTACCGCGCTGATGTTGTTTATCGATAGCTTTCTCACCGCCTCCAAGTTTTGCCTTAGAGCGATTTTCTATCAGTTTCTTGATTTTTTCTGATTGAATTGACATTGTATTTACATTGATTTACGTAACAGAAGATGTGTGTTTGAGAACTGTGTAACCATTTGGAACTCTACATAATAAGTTCTTTCTGTTATCAATCCACACACGATATTCCTCCAATTTTATTATAACTGTCTATCTATATCTTTCTATCCTCACCTTATTTACTTCTGCGGCTCGCAAAGTTCAGTAAGTATTCCCGCTGTAGACTTTGGGTGCAAGAAGCCTATTGACATCTTTTCCGCACCAGGACGTGGCGTCTTGTCTATCAGGCGCACACCCTTTCCCTCTACTTCTACTAATGCTTCAGCAACGCCATCTTCTACAGCGAAGGCTACATGATGAACGCCTTTGCCGCCTTTTTCCAACCATTTGGCAACAGCACTGTCTGGTGATGTAGGCTCAAGAAGTTCAAGTTTCACTTCACCTACTTTCAAAAAGGCGGTCTTTACCTTTTGATCTGCTACTTCTTCTATTGCATAGCACTTGAGACCAAGTACGTTTTCAAAATAAGGCAACACCTCGTCAATGCTCTGAACACCTATTCCGAGATGATCAATACGTGAAATTTTCATAGTCTTGTTATTGTTTATGTGTTAGTATAATTATTTTTTACGATTATGACAGGAAACCTAACAGCGTACCAGCCGCTACCGCAGATCCGATCACGCCAGCCACATTCGGTCCCATGGCGTGCATGAGCAGGAAGTTATGGCGGTCATATTCCAGTCCGAGATTGTTTGATATACGTGCCGCCATAGGTACAGCACTGACGCCAGCATTGCCTATCAGCGGATTAATCTTATTCTCCTTAGTAAGAAAAAGGTTCATTATCTTTACGAATAACACACCACTTGCCGTAGCTATAATAAAGGCAAACGCGCCCAAAGCGAATATCTTTATAGTGTTCAAGGTAAGGAACTCGCTTGCCTGCGTAGAGCATCCTACCGTGAGACCCAACAACACTACTACCGCATCATTAAGCGATGTCGTCGCAGTCTTGGCGAGACGGTTTGTCTTTCCGCTCTCTTTCAACAGATTTCCGAAGAAAAGCATGCCGAGCAACGGTAGACCTGACGGTACAAGGAACGTGGTAAGCAAGAGTCCAATGATAGGGAACAAGATACGTTCCGTTTGACTTACCTTACGACCTGGCTTCATCTTTATCACGCGCTCTTTGTCTGTAGTGAGGAGTCGCATAATGACTGGCTGTATAACAGGCACAAGTGCCATATAAGAATAAGCGCATACCGCTATGGCTCCCATCAGATTAGGACTGAGTTTGCTTGACAAAAAGATGGCAGTAGGACCATCCGCTCCTCCTATAATAGCGATTCCTGCCGCTTGATTAGGCTCGAAGCCAAGGAGTAAAGCTATCATATAAGCACCAAAGATACCAAACTGCGCTGCGGCACCTATAAGAATAAGCTTCGGATTGGAAATGAGAGCAGAGAAATCTGTCATTGCTCCTATGCCAAGGAATACAAGAGGCGGATACCAGCCCTGCCTTACTCCCTGGTAAAAGATATTTAGTACGGAGTTGTCTTCATACAATCCGATTTCCAATCCAGCATCAGCACGAAACGGGATATTGCCCAATATTATGCCAAGACCGATAGGAACAAGCAGCAAAGGCTCAAAGTCTTTCTTAATAGCAAGCCATATAAAGAAAGCTCCAACAGCTATCATGATAAGATTTCCCACCTCTGCGTTCGCGAAACCTGTATAACTTATGAAGTCATTGAAGTTGGTTATAATAAATTCACTGATTGACATGGTACACTCATTTTTATGTTTTGACTTTTACTTACTATACATTAATGGTCGCAAACTGTCTGCAACCATGTGCCAGATGTATAGCCTTACTACACTGTAACCGTGCAACCTATGCTACGCTATGGTTACAAGTACAGTACCTTCCATTACAGAGTCGCCTACGTTTACCATCACAGAGGTTACTGTACCAGCAGTCTCTGTCTCTATATTATTCTGCATCTTCATTGCTTCCAATACCAAGACAGTATCGCCTGCAGCCACAGTGTCGCCAACCTTTACGTTTATTGACGTTATAGTTCCAGGCAATGGTGAACAAACCTTGGTTCCTTCTCCTGCCTTTACTACCTGTACCTCTTCTTTCTTCTCTACTGTTCCCTCTACCTTTGCCGGCTGTGGCTTGGGTGCAAGGGGCTTTTTCTTCACTGTACTTCCTACAGAGATAGGTTGCTTTAGCTCCACATCAAACTCGATACCGTTTACTGTTACCTTTGCCAAAGTCCCTTCTACCTCCACGATGTCGACCTCATAGTCTACGCCTTGTACTGTATATTCAAATTTTGCCATAATGATATTGCTTTATTGTTAGGTTACAGAGACTGTTACATCTCTTTTATATTGTATTGGATTATAAGATATTTAGTAGTTATTTACACCACCATCGCTTCTGTTACTGTACTCCATTATTGTTGAAATACGTATGATCCGCCCAGTTAGTATGATGTGGTTTTATGGTTAATATACCAGATTCGACATCGTGTACATCGTCTGTGTACTGTTTAAGTGCCATAGCTATTACAGCGATGTAAATCTCCTTGTCGCGTCCCTTGGTCTCCATACCATCCTTAAGGATATTGGTTGTCTTATGGCGTACTTCGTTTAGCTTCTTGCCTGTGGTAACGATAGGTTTGATAGGCTGTACACTTGCCACCTTCTTTAGCTTGTTCTGTCTGTCTGCTACATAACCAAATATAGCAAAGAATACATACAACAGCGCAAGACAGGCAAAGACTATTCCCATACAAAGCAACGTGATGCCAAAGCCATGAGGGTCGTCGTGTTTCAGCTTCTCGGTCTTTGACAAATCTGTCTTTATGAAGTTGTCTATCCCTGGAGTCACTGCGTCTTCCGCCTTTACCTCCCATCTACCAACGCCATCGGTGTATCTTGCATAAGATGTATTCGCTAACAGCACTGGTACGGTTACGCTGTCCACAAGGTCTACAGCGTTGCCGTCATACAGTCCTATCCAAAGATTCTTTTGTGGGGCTACCTTTGCTCTCAAATGCAACTTGCCTTTTGCTGGCAAACTGTTTAAGAAGAATACGAGATGTTGGCGTGCTGACAGCTGTGTTCGCTTCTCTCCATTAGGAATGACGCTCATTCTCTTCATTCTCTCTGGCACAGACATTTTCTTATCCAGTACGGAGGGGTCGGTGGTGATATACATTCCACGTACATCATACGTGGAGAACGCGGTATTAGCTATCTCTACCCACGGACCATGATTTCCGAACTCATCCTGCAAACTCGTGACATTGTTTGTCATCACCTCATTAATCTTTATGTTGCTTGCCCCTTGCGAGTAAGCAGCGACAACGGCAATGACAAACGTAACCAGTGACAATCCGATGCGTTTCATAGTTTAATTGTATTGTAATATTATTTAGGTTTCTCTTTACAAGAGTTTATTTCCGTATATCAGTAGGTGTTTCAAACTTTCTTGAAACACCTACTTTTTCTTTCTATCTCATCACGGGAAGAGCATCTCCCCTACATCATCACGCACAGAAGAAAAGTACCATTATCTGCGCCGTAAAGATACGCAGGAACATACTCAATGGGTAGACTGTAGAATAGCCTATAGACGGTGCATCTTTGCTGCAAGTAGCGTTAGCGTATGCCAGTGCAGGTGGATCAGTATAAGAGCCTGCAATCATACCCATAATGGTAAAGTAGTTGAACTTATATTTCAATCTTGCTAAAGGACCTATTATCAGTATAGGTACAACTGTTATAATGAAACCTGTCAACACGTATAACAGTCCATCGCCAGCTACCACTGTATCCACGAAGTTGGCACCAGCTTTTATGCCTACACTGGCAAGGAACAGCACCAAGCCTATCTCTCGTAGCATCATGTTAGCAGATGTAGTGGTATATGTTACGAGGTGCATCTTGTAGCCATATCGACCTATAAGTATTGCGATAATCAATGGACCTCCCGCTATACCTAACTTCATTGGCACTGGTATGCTTGGTATAGCTACAGGAATACTACCAAAGATGATACCTATAACGATGCCTATGAATATAGTTCCGATGTTAGGGTGATCCAAATGCTTAGTGGCATTACCGAGGAGTGCCGATACACGGTTCACGCTTACCTGATCGCCCACCACCATTACGCGGTCGCCTACCTGAAGAGGTAAATCGTTACGTGCGAAGATATCCATGCCCTGACGTGTCACACGAGTTATATTCACACCGTAAACACTTGAAAAATGCAGTTTAGCAGGAGTCTTACCGTTTATCTCTGACTTGGTGATGATGACACGCTTTGACACCATCTGCTTTGTCTTCTCCTGTTCCTCAAACTCAGGAACGACAGTTTCTCTACCAATAAATGCCTGCACCGCCTCTGCATCTGCTTCAGAGCATACTATGTATACCTTGTCGCCTACCTCCAATGTTGTAGAGCTTTTAGGGAATATCAGCTCGCCATCGCGCAGTATACGTGAGCAAACGAAGTCACGTTTCAAGAAATCATGTATCTCTACTATGGTATGACCTGCAAGGAATTGGTTTTGAACTATCAAGTGCATCAAGTGTGGTTTTGCCGCAACATTTGTCTCTTGATTGTTCAACTCACTCTCCTCCTCATTCAGCTTCACCCTGCATATATAGCGGATGGCTATCAAAGCACCGATAATACCTACCACGCCTAATGGGTAAGCACAGGCATAACCATTGGCTATCGTTGGGGCACCGTTAGGAAAGAGTGTAGACAGAGCCTCGTTAGCCGCACCAAGACCTGGAGTATTGGTAACAGCGCCATACAGTGTACCTATCATCATAGGTAGATTGTTTGGGTCGCTCGTATCAAAGAAAATGAAGTAACAAGCAAACATCACCAATATATTTAACAGTATAGCACATGATGCTAATATATTGAGAGTTATGCCTCCCTCTTTAAAACTTGAAAAGAAGCCTGGACCGACCTGTAGACCTATCATAAAGACAAACAGAATCAGGCCAAAGTCTTGCATAAAAGTCAAAGTAGCGGTAGGTGCTGTGAATTGTAAATGACCAGCAACGATACCAGCAAACAATACGAACGTGACTCCCAACGAGATGCCTCCTATCTTGATTTTACCAAGATAGACACCTACTGAGATTACTATGGCATAAAGCATCGCTATATGTGCCACGCTCTCGTTGTTAGTAAATAAGGTTAAAAACCAATCCATGGTTAGCTAAGAATAAAAGATTTGTATTACTATATTATTTTATTAGATTTAAGTGTACGCTAATATTGCATCAGCTCACTGCTTTGCAAAAGTAATAAATATTTTTAATCTGAGCAAATTATTTTACCAATTTCGATGATAATATTTTGTACTTATCAACAAAAGGATAATTTTGTCCGACAGCAATAGATATCTTATCGCTACACGAAAGCTATCTTATCGCAACACGAAAGCACCCAAATCGCATTGCGATTTGGGTGCTTTCGTAGCAACATAGAATAATTACAACATCACAGTTACACTTAACTTCATATTTATCAAAGGTATAATTGCAATCGCATCAGCATAGCTTTAATATATAAATTCTTAAAACTAACAAGAGTCGCTGTCAGTGTTAACGGCAACAGGTGTCGCAGAAAGACAACGTCTGTTAACCTATTATGCCTTTCACATTGTGTGGTTTCAGTATGTGGTACTGTGTAGGGTCATCACTTTTATCCTTCAGTGCCGTACCACTAACGCCACGGTCGTATGC
>CAKQDQ010000075.1 GCA_934229335.1 uncultured Prevotella sp. | reverse complement strand
CGGCAGTGCCAATCCAAAGAGAGTGCTTCAGTCTGCACCCGAGAAAGCACTTCTTTGTAATGGTAGGTGTTGGAAATGTACTGTATCATTTGAGAAAGATAGTCTTAATCTATTGCTTCAATGCTTCCAGAATCCTATTCTTGGCGAGTTTGTCAAACTCCTTGATTTCAGTCTCGCCCCAGTCTCCTTTACTCTTTACAACATCCATCATTTCCAACAACTTTAAGCTTAGGCCATTTTGCACTTCTTCAATAAGGCCAAAGTTGTCGAGCTTGGCTTTTGGCATGTTGTTGCTAAATTTGGAGTTCATGCCTCTGCTGATAAGGCAGAGATTTCCAAAACAATCAAGTCCTCTGTCTTTTAGGTTATCATATCCAGGCATGGGATTCTGTGGATAGAAATGCTCCACTGATGTCCTGTATGAAAAGTCAAACTTCGGGTATTTAGCCGGATTGATTTTCCATGTAATATAGTCGTAGAAGTTGAACACGAAATTCGGAACATTACAGCCACAATCAATTTGACTCCAGTCGATGTCATCGGTACTATAATAAGGTAAGAAATCATCACTACCATAAATAACATCTTCAAAATCCAACTTCTCACTACCTATATAGACATCCAGCATGTAACTGCACGCCAAATGATATAACTGATTCCGCAAGAAAGAAGGATCAATGATTCCTTGCTTGTGAATACAGTAAAGCAAGGCATTCAACCAATGCTTGTAAATCTGTGTGGGTGCAGAGACATGGAACATTGCCTCCAACATTCTGATTTCTTTACCGAGGTCATTTTCATCCTCAGAACTGCTTGATGAAAATGTGTTTACATAATTAGCTTTATTATTATCATATTTTCGGAGAGACTTCAGGCTCCAACTTTCTGAGCCGTTGATATACTCTCGTTTAATCACATAACCATCATATTGCACTCTCATTAAGAGTAGCTCCATGATGAAGAGCTTCACAAAACGGCTTCTTTCTGTCTCGTTTGTTATGGATTTTAATACCTTTTGAAAGGTGGGTATTAGAACCTTGTCATCAAGTCTAATCTCGGCATCTACATCTTTCTGATAGAAATTGCTGTCATGATAGCACACTTTGAGTACATGTAGAAGGAAGTTGGGGAAATTGATAATGGATCCAAAACGGTCTTGTTTTCCTTCGTCTTGACTTCCATCGCGAGGCAGTTCATACCTTTTATTGTTTTTAGCATCCTCAAAAAGATTATTGAGCGTACGAGGGACACAGTCTTCATTATCTTCGATTAAAGAACTGTCATCATCGATTTCTATCTCCTCACATAGGGGGTCAAAGTCTTCAAATTGCAGATTTGTCCATTTGTCACCGAAGATTAGAGTTCGTTGGTCAACCGAAAAATTCATCTGGACATAAGAACTCATATCAGAGCAAGCTTCCCATATAAGATGGAAAAGTTTATGCTCATTAGGCGAAAGCTTGTTCATTAATACAGCTTTTAGCACCTCATGTTTTTCGAGTTGCTCTCCACGAGTATTCATTATCTCAAAGTAATGGTTCAATTGGGTGTCTTGTGGAACAGGGATTCGAAGAATGATGACCTTTGAAAAAAGATATTCTGCAAAATCAGCTACAGACAATCCTTTTCCTTTAAGAATTTGATGAATATTCTTGTTGAATAATCGATAGACTTCAGTTATATGCTGAGCGGCCTGATGCTCATAATGTAGATTCCGCTGAAGCATCGCAAGAGCATCATCAGCCTCTTTTCTATGGTCATAAGAAAGATTCGGCTTTTCGAACCAGCTTGCTACATTGAGATGTTTCAATAAGCTGGCAAGAATGTTCAACGTCGTCAAACGTTGCTGACCATCTATTGTTTCGAAATATGTTTCTCCATTGACGTTCCTTACAAAAACAACAGCGGAGCCTATATAATAGTTTTGGCCCTTATTGTTCTTTGCGTAGTCAGAAATGTCTTCCAACAATTGCAGAGCTTCTCTTTCTCCCCAATCATAATTGCGTTGATAAATGGGAATGACATATTTGCCCTCTGAAAGGAATTCCTTTACTGTCAACAGGGCTATATTGTTATCAATCGTTGCCATAGTATTTATTGTATTCTTTAAACAGATACTTTATCTGCTCACAACCAGAGCATCGTTTTGATTGTACTCCTTCGATATTGATGTTGATTATGTCATACGGCGTTTTGGCATCATAAACTTGCCTGAACATACTGTCCCACGCCGTTGCATAGTTGTCAATGGACGCCAACTGAACAGTTGATTGCTGTAGTCTCAATTTGTATGCCCAAATGAAGAATTGAGGTATAACCTTGTCAAGTTCTTCTTCACCGAAACGGTCAACATAGTACAGAAGTAGAGTATAGAACATATCTCGTATATATCCATCGCCCGTTCTTCCTGAGCCGTTATAAGACGTAATCAAATTTAGGATTTCTTTGGCTCGGCTCCCATCTGGCAACGATTTCCGATATTTCCGAATGTGCTCATACAAATTCATGTAATGGCGAATCATATCAAAAAAGCGGCCTCCATTGATTATTTGATCATCAAGATTAAAGGGGTATTCTATATGATTCCTGTCAATTGCCCGTATGGGATCTTGGTTGTACATAGATGAGAATATGTGGGCTATCACTTCCATTTGATAGAACGGATAGCGTTTTCCATCACTCAACGAGATTCCCTTAAATATGTCCGTATGATCTTTGGTAAACCTCCTTCCCCATTTTCCACGAGACCATCTTTTTGCTCTAAACAAGGTTAGGAAAACCTCTCTCAAGAATGAGGTCGGTTTGTTTTGCCACACGTCAATATTATTGCAGTCCTCCTGACTGAGTGTTGAGATCTCTCTTAAATGGTACGCTTTCAGCAAGTCATGCGCGGCAAGATCCTTACCACGGGCATTTTGCGAATCAAAGAACTGGAATGCCTCCGATATACTGTTCAATCGCACCACAACAAACTCACACTTCGTCAATAGAAAATCAAAAAGTTGCTGATCAAAATCAGCTTTTCGACTTTCTATTGTATGAATATTCTCTATAACGTTATGAAGTGTATAGCGGTTGCTGAACGAAACTTTGTCAGAATTTGAGAAGGCATTTATCTTTTTATCTATATCTGAATAGCTTGCCTTGACCTTATCATCTTTTAAAGCATTGTACATAACACGTATGAGCAGCGCAAGCGTAATAATACGTTGCTGACCGTCAACAATTTCATTATTGTGCAAGACAAGAGTTCCAAGTCTGTATTGCTTTCGCTCTCTGAACGTAAGTATATCAGATATGAGCTGATTGACATTCTTTGCAGTCCATTTGTATGGTCTCTGATATGGAGGTATAACGAAATCATTGAAGGGTAAGGAACCCACACTGCAGATTTCTACTTGGGGCAGTTGCCCACATACATCGTCCTGAAGAGTGTAAGACATATCAATAAAGGTTACCTTTTTCTTGGAGCCATAGTTATCTCTTATGTAATCCTTTACCTCCTGATGAAGATATTGGTCTATAGGTATTGCCATAACTGTAATAGTTAGTAATTAGTTATAAGTAAGTGTTCAAAAATATTCCAAATAATACAAGAACATTAACTTACTTATTTATAAAAATAATTTTGAATACTTACTTAGTATTTCCAGCGCTATGGCGGCGCAGGCTTCGGCGTCGGCCAGGGCGTGGTGATGGTTTGACAAATCGTAGCCGCAGCGGGCGGCGATGACATCGAGGGTGTGTTGGCCTTTGGGCCATACTCGGCGTGAGGCTACACAGGTGCAGTAGAACTCATAGTCGGGATAGTCCATCTGATAGACGCGGAACACGGCTTTCAGGCAACTCTCGTCGAACGCTTTGTTGTGAGCCACTATAGGGAGGCCGACTATCTTGGGTTCTATCTGCTTCCAGACCTCGGGGAAGATGGGGGCATCTTCGGTGTCATCAGCACATAGACCATGCACCCGGCTGCACCAGTAGTTGTAATACTCTGGCTCGGGCTTAATGAGCGAGTAGAACTTGTCCACTATCTCACCGCCACGTACCACGACTACGCCTACAGAGCAGACCGATGACCGCTCGTTATTGGCTGTCTCGAAATCTATTGCGGCAAAATCTTGCATCTTACTGATTATTCTTGTTGATTAGATTGACTACAACTTTCACCATTACGTCCTTCACCTCTGTGATGTTTTCGGCAATCATGAGTGTAAAGATTATAGAATGGTATCTCGCGAACTATCTTTCTGCTACCCTCAAACCGAACCTGTCCATTTTTTGCACAGGTTGAGCTCTCATCCAACTCCTCTGCCTTATATATGTTTCTGATATGACAAACAATAGACGTTCTGTCAACCCCAAACAACTCTGCCATTTGGTTTTGAGTTAGCCATACAGTATCTTTTTCAAGCTTTACATTCAACTCGACTTTTCCGTCTGCAGAACGGTATATCTCTATTTCGTTTTCTTCCATATCAATAGTTGTCAGTCTTGTTTGTATAACTCCCATAGGCTTTTTGTCCATTCTTTCATTGTGTGTCGCAATGTTTTTGGTTCCATCACTTCTATCATATTTCCTGCATGAAGTAACTCCATGACAAAATCGTAAGTTGGACGAAGCCTCAATTCAAAATCGGCATAAGCGTCACAAGCATACAATTCCTTTTGCGAAGAGTGGATCGGCAACGAGCGTACATACTGTTGGTGCTGTTTGTATGCACGGATAACTATTCGTTCAACAGCGACATTCTCATCTGTTACTATGCCGAAAAATGTAGAGAAATACTCCTTTGCGTTGAAATCCCTGGGCATAGAAAAACGCTCTGTCGTAAGTTCCACGTTCTCCAAACGGTCAAGTCCGTAAATACGCATATTACCATCATTGATGCTTTTTGCCAATAGGTACCATCGCTTTTGAAACATCTTCAAGCAATATGGCTCAACAGGAAACGTATAAGATTTCTTGTGCGTAAAATTCTTGTGCGTTATAGAAATTACCGTGTTGTCTTTCATTGCTTCGATGATGGCTGTCAGAAAATCACGGTTGGACGGAATAATGTCTGAGAATTTCTCCTTGTATGAGCTTAGCAATGCATTCCTATTTGCTATGCCATCAAACCGTCAAAAGTTTCCTCACGTTGATATGGCAAATATCCATAGAAGGAAGTATGCCATAAACAACATGCTGCTATTTCAGCATTAGAGGCTTTTACTTCGTCATCAATTACCAGTTCTTTTGAGAGACTATCCTCCCAACAGTCACCTTCCAAAGGAAATGCATCCAAACGGATATTCTCTCCATGAGTATCTTCTCCTTCTTTGTACAAAGAAATCCGCGCCTCTTTTCGCTCTATCAAATTAGGGGCTGTTGGCACAAGGCTTCGTAAGTAGTCAAAATGTTGCTTATAGAGAGCCAATAGCCCTCTTACATCACAATTCTTGTATCTAAGAAGAATACATGGTGCGATTTCATCAAACGTGAGCGAGTCGAGCAATTCTTTCAGAGTCATAATTTTATTTTTTGGGTGGCAAAGTTATGACAAAGGTGCCCCAAAATGTGTGACACGCTATGATAAAAGTAACTTATCCATCATATTCTTCTAATTCTTTTGGCTGTACTTTGTGGACAGATAATGAATGACAGAACTTCATAATTCGAAGATTTCTCTTCTCAAGAAAATCGTACTCATTGTTTATCCATCCAAGATACTCTTCAGCGTTATGTGGAAATGGATTTTTCTCAAAGTATTCGTCTCCTAACCAAAGATTTACGTGTGTATAATCTTTATTGACACAATCTTGAAGGAAAAAGAAGTCTACATATCCCTTGAAGTCAACAAATAGATTGAAAAAGTCTTTGTCTCTGTCTAAATACTTTGATAAGGGACTTTCTACACCTTGGTAAAATCTTCTTATACACTCTAAAGTAAGATCCCATCTGTCGCAGATTCGTTTGTTGCAGCCACGTGCGCAATTTAAGCTGTACTTGTGTTGAGGAAATATAATCATACCTCCGATGGTGTAGAAATCACGCACATATTTTTCCACAAAATTACGATAGTTAGCAATCTTGTCACGGACTTCATCTAATATTCTGGTTTTATCAGCGTGGCGAAAACTAACAAGAATAGAGTCACTACCAAAATACATGTCTTCCCATTTTAGATAGTATTTGCTCTTTCCGTCCGTCAGTTCCATTTTGTCACCACATGGGAGTTGTCTACTCCACAAAAGGCGGTGGTAATCACGGAGAGTTTGGCTCTTTTTGTCAGGGTCTTTTGAAGAATATCCTAAATCTTTGTCCCAAAAGCCATTCCAATAGTTAGGCGTGTCACTTGTAAAGTCGAACTTTGTGTCAATATCAATTAAGTTGTTAATAGCCATAGCATAAAAATTGTAGATTTTACATAAATATTACTTATCCATCATACTTTTCTAATTCTTTTGGAATAGTCATGTTATATTTACGGTTTAATACACCGTTGGCAACAACTTGTATTTTCCCCGTCCCGACATCAATTCTTTCCTGCATATTCCAAAGCGGACATGGCAGCCACTCTGAGGTTTCCTCTCATCTGTTTGTTATAAGCTATGGCGTCATAGACATTCAAACGACCACCGGTGCGAAACATCACACCTTTGCACAAAGCTGTCAGCCATCTTGAGTCTCTGTATTTCTTTTGCAGTTGACCAGAATAGCCTTCCTTCTTCAGCCAATCAGCAAACAATAGTCCTGTTGGTGCGGTATTGGCAAGCAGTTGGTTTATTTTTGTTCCGTATGTTATACTCATAGTTTAATACAAAACTAAATATCTAACTGCAAAGTTATACATTTAGGTTCTTCCTTACAAGAAATGAGTTAGGAAAATTGCCTTGAAATAAACTAAAAGTATAATTTTGTAACGAGTCATGTCTTGCTCGTAAAAATATCCACTGACATGAATGGACTTCTCTGATTAATACCAAAGTAAAGGTGGTAACTTACCACCTTATATAGTGGTATACAAAGATAGGGGACTACTTCGGGGGACTACTTAAAAGCATAAAAAGAAAGAGTCCTGTAAATCTTTCGACTTACAGGACTCTGTAGCGGAGAGAGAGGGATTTTATACCACTCTACTACCTCTCGTAACTCGTTGGTATTCAAGTGCTGTTTTTCTTCATTTTGCCACAAAATGAGACTTTATCGTCCGAAATTCGTCCGTGGACGAAGCATCTAAAATCACTGATACTCAGTGCAGTTATATATTTATTTTTGCTTTTGTTAACTATTTATCTCGTTGTTCAGGATAGATGAAACGCTTAATCTTTTATGGGGCAATAGCTTATATTTAACAACCGCTTATTAAGCCATGTTCATTCTCACTGAATCCCCACTTCTACAAGTCTTCATTACAAATATAAACCTACATTGTTTTCCATATACCTATAAGTCAAATATGACTATGAAAGTTGTATCTTCATGTAGCATCATTGATTTTCAAGATATTGTATGGCTTTTATAGGCAATGAAAGATGTAGCCTACTTGTAGCGTCTTGTAGCACGATGTAGCGTTATATCCTGTTATTGGTACAAAGTTAGTATAAAACCAATAGAATAAAGACAGTTTTCCCCATGTTTAACACTAACTTTGCACCAAAAAGATTGACGTAAAGGTTGATAATCTTAACCTAATCTCACTCTACCACGCAATAAAGAAAGACACAAGATCACAGCATATACTACAGAGACCTTGTGCCTTAAAAATATACATTAGCCGTTTATCATTCGTCAATGAAGAACAACATGATCCAACTGGTCAATAATGCTTATCATCTTCTGCCCGTTTATTTCTGCATTTTCAAGCAAGTGAACTGCACTGTCAAACGGTCCTTGAACCGCGCCAGTCATTCTATTGGTAAGTGTAGGTCCATCGTCGGTGAATTCTGCTTCATATAAAACATCTCCATAATAAAAGGCAACACCGTACTGTTGAATGCAGAAATCATAATAGAAGGTCAGCTGATTAGGTGTTTCGTAACCCTCAAAATCATTTCCATTCTTATCACGGTTTGGAGGATATTTGCGGTTGTATTCATTGCCAAACAAATCATGGCCAATGAATGTTGGTCGAGAAACTTTTTCTTTACACATGTGGTACTTTCTTTTTTATTTGATCCAATAGTTTTATCATATCTGGAGTTAGTGGATAGGCCGTATTGGGGGAATTCTTACCCGTTCCAGTTTTGACTGGCCGTCCATTCTCCCAAGGATGATAGTGAGTAGAAATTCCATTATGAGAATGGTCAACATGAATCTCAAATAATTTCTTGCAATCATTCCCGTATACCGCTATCGATTTCAACTTGCCTGCAAATGGGTCATTCAGACCTTTCGTGTTTGTTGCAGGTTTATTGATTGCTACATAAATACGATTGGGTGTGTGGCTTTCCTCTGGCAACTTAACGTTGGCGTTTTTATTGTTTGCCTCCATCACCTTGATATTGTTGGATATTTCAAATGCCGTATGATATATCCAGTTCTTAGGATCATCAAATGTCCCGCTTGCTTTACTTCCGTTTGCTCCCATACTTCAAAGCTTTAATCTGCTTGTTTTCTAAATAGATACTTATATCTTCGTTCTCACCAAATATCTTCGGCCCATACCGGAGTATGCAAGTGGGCTCCAATTCACGTAGCATAAAACGATATCCTTCCAACCAAAGTGATATACTAAAAGTTGACTTCAGTATTCCCATACTATTAATGGCAATAACGGATTTGTGTGGAAGTCCAGCTAAGCTATATTCATAGCTGTCAGGCAAACTCCATGTTACATTAGGGTAAATGTTTATACCACGATTTTGCCAATATACAGTGAAAACCTTGTTCCAATAATTATTGGATAGACGACCTGTAAAATCCATATCTATATATTGGGACAAATCAGGCGCAATGACTCCACTATATTCAGATAGAATCTCAGTATAAGTCCAAGGATGTTTTAACCGATTGGCGAATCTATCGTCATTGATATAGAACATAACAATAGAATCCCTTTTTGATTTCTTTGACGTTATCCTATCAAAAGGAGTGGTATCAAAAACTTCGGGTATGTCAAAATTAGGCCTGATGACAGGCATGTCATATGGTCCTGTTTTTATAAGCCCTTTTGTAATCTCTGGGTAGCATATGGATGCAATATGTGCACGATAGTGCGACTTACACTCTCTCCTACGCTTATGACACGAGGTTGTATCAACGTGCATAATGTATTTATTACCAAATAAATCTTGCATTGGCAATCTGTTTAATGTGGCTCCTTTGACCACGTTAAAATGTTAAACCTATGCCGATTGTTCGAGATTTATGCGGTTCTCTGCAAAAAAGTGAGTAATTTTGCAGTTGATTTCCGACGCGCACATCTCGAGCTTTACGGGCTAAAGACCTTGAAATCGACGAATGCAAGTCTCTATGATCCTCATATTATCGCCAAATGATATGGGGATTTTTTTTTGCCCATAAAAGTTTAATATCTCATAGGCAACCTCCTTTCTTTTCTTGTCCACCATCCCATAGCTTGAGGCGTTTCTCTATCTCATCCTTAGGTAGGTGGGGGTTAATTATATAGAGTGATGCAAGTTTCTCTGAGGCTATCTCTAATGGGATGGTCCCAGTTTCAACTAGCATATCCAAAACATAAAATATTCCTTTTACGTCTGTGCCATCGTGCATTGCAGAATGTCGAAGTTTACAATCGCCAATAAGCATGGCATAGCCATTTTGCTTAGCGTAATACCACACGGAACAATCTGTCAGCGAAACATTTGCTTTCTTGCCGAAACGCTGCTGTAACTTGCTAATTTCAACAAGTTCATCAAAATTGAATTGCGCAACATGTAATACTCCATTTTCTTTGAAGCGCAAAACCGCATCCCTTTGACTTTCGCATTGCAATTTTGACATCACAAGGTCTGTGGTATACACTTTCCAAGGCAAATGGAAGAATTCATCCAAAAGCCCCACTTCATGCAGGTCGATGAATATGTTGGTATCGCTTACAACTATCTGCTTCATCAAATGACATTAAGATGTTTACGTACAGAGGAAATTGAGGAATGTAGCAACGAAGCGGCTTTTGACGTGCTTATGAGATCCTTGGCAGCAGCGGCGTATACAAGAGTTTCAAACCTGTCGGTGAGATCTTCCTTGTAGCATGATTTCTCTATATATTTGCGCAATGAATCATCCTTATTCTTTCGAATATTATAGCCTTTATATCTGCTCTCACTCACTATGCCCAATTCATAAAGTTTGTGCATGATGGCATCTATAGAGATTCCATATATTTGTTGCACCTTCCTTAGTTCGGACAGGGATATTTTCTCACCAGGACTGAAGATTCTTCGCAGCGTAGAAGAAGGAAGCAACATCTCACTTGCAAAAGCATTACACAACTTTTCTTGCTGGCGTGGGGTGAGCTCTGTAGAGAACCTATCATTATATAATAGGTGTCCCAATTCATGCATACCTGTAAAGCGTCGACGCTCCACGTGTTCTTGTATACTGTTGAGCACCACAATATAATTCTTGCCTCCCACAACACCGCTCACACCATCAAAACCTTCTGGAGCTTCGGTTGCTATAACCTTTATACCTTTAGATTCTAGAACGTCCTGCACATTGCTTATAGCATCTTCGCCAAGATTCCAATCACGGCGCACATCTATTGCTAACTTTCTCATTTGTTCTGGCGTAGAGATTGAAGTTCCCTCACTACGACAGATGAGATCAGTCCCTTTTCCAAGAATTTCCTCCACTTCGATATAACGTTCCACCTGATCTTGAATTTGAACTTTCAGTGCGTTAATATCCTTGGCACTGGTATTAGATTTCTTTCTGAAAGACACCTGAAACTGATTGGCATCAAAAGCAAATGGACGCAAGAAATACTCCACGTCTACATCCAATGCCGTTGCCAGAGCGATCATGATGGAGCTATTAGGTTTCATTTTCGCCGACTCGTACTTAGAGATTGCTTGTTTTGTGACAAGCCTACCTATAAGTTCTACCAGCTTATCCATCGAAATCTTCTTCAGAATTCTTGCCTGTTTTAGTCGCTGTGCGAATATCTCTATTTCTGTCATAATTATGCCATTTATTATTTTGTTGACAAAGATACTAATATTTATTGAATGTAAACAAGAAAATCTGAAAATATTTGCGTTTATGGTTGATTTTTTCTTTGTTTAGGTAATAATATCAACCAGTAAAGATACATTAGACTAATTGAGTGTATAATTCACGTCCGCCAACCGAGAAAATTCGCTGCCCCATAATTTTCCACTTAATTTATTGGTAGGAAAATCTACCTTATAAATATTAAAGATGTGACCATTGACTCATTTTTTCTTGAAATTTGCAAGAACAACTTTGTAGTCGTTAATAATGTGTATTTACACAAAACAACTAATAAGGATATATGGAAATCCGTAGAGTTCTTGGCAAGGAATGAAAGAACAGAATGAAATAACTGCAAAAATAGTCATATGGTGCGACTATTTTTGCAGTAATTCTTACAGCATCGTAGACACCACATAAACGTTGCTTATTCCTCAGGTCATGCCTTGTTCGTAAAATAAATTCTACAGAAAGGAATGAGATTCACTGCTTAATACCAAAGTAAAGGTGGTAACTTACCACCTTATATAGTGGTATACA
>CAKQDQ010000074.1 GCA_934229335.1 uncultured Prevotella sp. | reverse complement strand
ATCCTACCGCTAACCATGTTGCCACTATGCTGACTGGCATTTATCGTGTTCACATGGTTAAGCGACTGGAGAGTAGTTTCTATGCTTTCCGTCGCTCGTTGCACACCTTCTTGCGCATTACCTTAGACATGATAAAGATGTTTGAGCAGAACAAGATTATCATTGCGCCCGACATTGACGTTAAGGACAAGCAGGCGAAAGGTTGGGAACTGGACAAAATCATTGAATATGCTGTAGAGAAAGGGTTGAACAAAGAGGACACCCTCTTTACGAGCGATGACTTTGCCGATGTTTTTCTTACTATGCTGCGTGACGACGCTGAGAAACTGCAACAGTTATGCTTGCAGTGGGATGCTGTGAACGAAGACCCGAAACTGGAACTCTTCATTGAGAAGTTAAGTCACGAACTGTTTAACCGCGACCTAAACCCTACGGGCAAACTTGTGATATTCTCGGAGAGCGTAGACACCGTAGACTATCTTACCACACAACTTAAGGAACGCTTGCACCGCACTGACATTCTTGACGTATGTGCAAATAACCGTAACATGCGTCAGGAGATTATACGCAAATGTTTTGACGCTAACAGTACGGAACAGACTGACGATTACAACATTGTTGTAACGTCTGACGTATTGGCGGAGGGAATTAATCTACATAGGGCTAACGTTATAATAAACTATGACTCACCATGGAACGCCACCCGACTGATGCAACGCATTGGTCGAGTAAACCGTATCGGTTCTGTTGCCGACAAGATTTATAACTATATGTTCTATCCTTCAAGACAAGGCAACAACGAGATTCATCTATACAGCAATGCTCTCATCAAGATGCAGGGTTTCCATTCGGCTTTCGGTGAGGACGCACAGATTTACTCTAAGGAGGAGATTGTGAAGGAATTCCAGATGTTTAACCCTGACATTCAAGACGCTGTAGACCGAAACCTAAAGTTCCTGGAAGAGGTGCGCAGTCTTTATCGTACCGACAGAAAACTTTATAATAGGATTAAGGCCTTACCGATGAAGAGCAGAACGGTTAGGAAGGCTGATGCATGTAAAGCGGACGAAATTGATGTGCATGGTAACACCATTGTTTATTTGTCCTCCCCTCTGAAGGTTGAGTATTATCTTGTGGACTCTAACGGCAAGGCGGTGTCTATTCCTTTCCTTAACGCGATGGACATCATGAAGGCTGATAAAGATGAGAGGGCTGGTGACTTCACTGAGGTTATGGATTATCATTACACTCATGTCAAGAACGCACTAAAGAATTATAAGAAGGCGGTTACAAACGTGATTGATACTGACAGCATTGCCAGCAGGAAGAAAGACAAGAGCATTAATGAGGCGCAGTCCGTATTGCGTGGACTGAGACGTAGCATCATGAATATAGACGATATACGGACTGAGGAAAAGATAGCTAAATTGGAGCATATTGCAAACCTAAGCGTCTTTACTGGTCTGAACTCCAGTCTTATTAGTTTCTCGCGTCTACTAAAGAAGCAACAGCACTCTGCTGATGAGACGGTAGAGATGATAGTTAAAAAAATTAACAAACTGTATGATCGTTACAACATCTCTCTTGACACCAATGAGGAGCAGAACGAAGACGTGTTTGAACCTCAGATAGTCGTATCAGAAACCTTTATATAAAACATAATCTAAGTAAGTATATGCAATACACTCAAGATGATTTTCTGAAACTGTTTCAGTCTAAGTTCAACTTGGCTAACTGGCAGACGTTCCTTAGAAATTATTTCCATGCACAGCATCTGCGCATAGAGCCTGAGGCTTTACTGGAAGATAACGACAATTATGAAGGATTCTTCCTCGGTAGCACGACGACTAAAGATAAATATGAATTGGGCTTCTTCTTTTACAAGATGGAGGACGGCTCGGTATTGCGTCGTAAGGTTGGACTGCGTAACCTTATTTCTCCTTACCTGCGTTACGGTTTCGACGCTGCCCTTGCCGTATTCGATGATGGCAAGAACTGGCGTCTGTCTTTGATTTGTGACATTAAGGGGGAGGCAACGAACACTAAGCGTTTTACCTACGTGTTCGGTGAAGAAACTGCATTCTATAAAACGCCTGTCGGTCGTTTCAAGGCTTTACAGAAATACGCTGACGAAATGCAGAGGATAAAGGAAGCATTCTCGGTAGAAGCCCTGTCAGATGATTTCTTTGACGAATATCGCAAACAGTACGCTGGGTTCGTAAGATTCCTTACGGGAAAGGAATATGTTAAGAAGAACAACAAATGGGTGGAACAACAGGTTCAGGAACCCGATGAGCAGTTCTACACTTCTTTCGGAAGCAACGACAAACTGGTACGTGACTACATTAAGAAGATGATGGGACGTATCGTCTTCCTTTATTTCCTGCAGAGCAAAGGGTGGCTTGCTGGTAACCAGCGGTATATGCACGACCTGTTCTATAACTCTGAGGTAAAGGACGATTTTCTCGACAAGGTGCTTGAACCCATGTTCTTCGGACTGCTTAATACTAAGCCAGAGGACCGTAGTACTGCACCGCTGGTTAACGGTGTAGGAGTGAAATATATCCCAAATGCTGACTGTATTCCTTACCTTAACGGTGGACTATTTCAACAGGAGAAGATTGATGAGGTTGACTCTTGCTTCCCTGCCATGATGTTCCAGACTTTGTTTGACTTCTTTGATAGTTATAACTTTACCGTTGACGAGAACGACCCAGACGATGCCGAGGTGGGTGTTGACCCTGAGATGCTCGGTAAGATATTCGAGAACCTTCTTGAGGATAATAAGGATAAGGGAGCGTTCTACACTCCTAAAGAGATTGTGCGCTATATGTGTCAAGAGTCTCTGACGGCATACCTGCAAACTGGTATAGAGGAAGAAGATACAAAAGCACGCATAGCCAACTTTGTGAAGACTCACAACGTAGAGGTACTTGGTGATGCCACTTCTGGACTGGCTTTGTCTATAGACCAGAAGTTGAAGGATGTAAAGATTTGCGACCCTGCCATTGGTTCGGGTGCTTTCCCTATGGGATTGTTGCGCGAACTCTACGAATGTCGTAAGGCTATCGAAGTTTTTGCACATGACAATGCTGCGGAAATAAAACGGCATATCATTCAGAATAACATCTACGGTGTTGATATAGAGAAAGGTGCAGTAGATATTGCGCGTCTCCGTTTCTGGCTTGCTCTTATCATAGACGAGAAAGAGCCTATGCCGTTGCCTAACCTTGACTTCAAAATTATGCAGGGTGATTCATTGCTCGAGAATTTTATGGGAGTTGACCTCAATCTTACTTCTGAGGAGGTGAAAACAGGAAAGGACACTAAGAAGACTCGCGGTGTCTTGTCATTCTCTTTTGAAGAAACGAATGTACAGAAAACAATTCAAGATTTAGTTAAGTCATATTTTAGTATTACTGATCATACGTTGCGTAATGAACGTCGCAAGCAGATAGACAGTTACGTTAAGGACTATATCAGAATTTGCGCGGAAGGTAACAAGACTGTACAGGATGCTGTTAACAATCTGGAGATTCCTAATGATAGATTCTTCTTATGGCACGTGTACTTTAAGGATGTGTTCGCCAAGGGGGGATTCGATATCGTTATCGGCAATCCGCCATACATACAACTACAGAGCGATAGTGGTAAATTAGCAACACTATATGAGCGTTGTAACTATAATACCTTTGCACGTAAGGGTGACATCTATTGCCTTTTCTATGAGCGAGGACACCAGATACTAAAGTCAAGCGGTCACCTATGTTACATTACTTCTAACAAGTGGATGCGCGCTGGTTATGGCGAAAAGACCCGTGGGTTCCTTGCTAACAACACCGATCCTAAAATTCTTATAGATTTTGCGGGAGTTAAGATATTCGAGAATGCTACCGTCGATGCTAATATCTTGCTCTTTGCGAAGGCAGCAAACGAACATAAAACGTTATGTGTAAAGACCAACAAGCAAGATAAGGATTGCATTAATAATTTGAGCCTTTATGTGCAGCAAAACGCATCAGAGTGTGAGTTCCATGGTTCTGACTCATGGGTAATCTTGTCTGCCATAGAGCAGAGTATTAAACATAAGATAGAAGCGGTAGGAACGCCATTAAAAGATTGGGACATTCAGATTAACTATGGAATAAAGACTGGTTGCAACGACGCCTTCATCATCTCTACAGAGAAGCGTGATGAGATACTCGCCAACTGTCAAACAGAGGACGAACGCAAGCGGACGGCTGAACTTATACGACCGATTCTTCGTGGCAGGGATATTAAAAGGTATGGGTACGACTGGGCAGGACTGTATCTAATAGCCACATTTCCATCACGTCACTATGACATTGAACAGTACCCAGCTGTGAAGAATTATCTTCTTTCTTTTGGTATTGAAAGACTGGAACAAACAGGCAAGGTACACAATGTGAATGGAGAAAAGATTAAATCCCGTAAGAAAACCAACAACAAATGGTTTGAAACACAGGATAGCATCAGCTATTGGGAGGATTTCTTTAAGCCAAAGATATTATGGAAAAGAGTAGGTTCTATTCTTCGATTCTGCTACAATGACAATGAAATATTGGGACTTGATAGCACTTGCTTTGCCACAGGTGAAAATATTGAGTTTATATGTTGCATATTAAATTCGCCAATGGGGCACTATTTGCTTAAAGATGCTCCAAAGACTGGCACTGGTGATTTGCTTGTAAGTGTACAGGCTATTGAACCAATACAAATTCCTCAAATAGGCTCTGAAACAAATTTGATTTTTAAGAGGCTTGTAGAAGGACTTATTAAAGGTGATTCACCCATCAATGAAAAAGAGATAAGTCGTAAAGTTTTCAAACTATACGACTTATCTCTTGATGAACAGAGCTATATAGAAGAAAATTTCACTTAATCTCTACATAGCCAATGGATTTACGTTCTTCTGTAGCCAGATTATACGAATAGAGAATGTAGGATAAACGAGAGTGTAGAGAGTGTAAACTAAACTGTGTCAAGCTGCAATAAAAGTAGTTTAACGCAGTTTATTTTACACTCTCCTTTGTTCCTTTATATTTGTCAAATAAAGGCTTTATTAAAGTCGGGTACAATATTTTCTATATGGACTTATCTGCTCTCCTGTCTTTTCTATATAAACGACAAAGGTGAGTCTATCATAAATAGACTCACCTTTATCATATCTATTATAATGTGATTCCGCGGGGATTCGAACCCCGGACCCACAGCTTAGAAGGCTGTTGCTCTATCCAGCTGAGCTACGGAACCGTCATTACTTTCGAAATGCGTGTGCAAAGTTACTAAAAAAATATGAAC
The DNA here is from genome assembly GCA_934229335.1 of uncultured Prevotella sp. Lineage (GTDB taxonomy): Bacteria > Bacteroidota > Bacteroidia > Bacteroidales > Bacteroidaceae > Prevotella. Next base: position 6,706 of record CAKQDQ010000074.1, on the reverse strand, counting down.
CATGCAAGTTTTTGACTAAAAATATTCTTTTATGGCGGTTGGAATATTGTTTAAAGTGCATAAGGGCACTTTAAGTCTTGTCTCTTTATTGTAAGTTTTTTATAGTTTTTCTGATGCGTTCTTCCTTGTATAACTTTGCTGTACTCAAGTGTTTCGATGTTTTTCTTTTCTCGGTTGCAACTTGAATAAGTCTAGGAATGTTAAGAACTTATATAACCCACATGTATTGTTTTATTACACGAACTGACCGTATTCGTATTGCGACATCGTTTGATAGCGACTGTAATGAAGGTGATTGATAACAAAAAATTAACAGGGTTCAAGAGCAATGTGGACATTACTACTGAACCTGTTAATATTTTAAGATAGGATATCGCTTTATTATATAAAAGAGCTAATATACAGATTATCTTTATTGATACAGATACCTTTTTATACTCTTCTTTGGCGTCTTTTCAAACTCCTCGTCACGTATTTCTATATGTGAGATTTTACAGTATGCAGGTTGGGAAGCATTGAGAAGTTTGAGGTTCTCCTTCATAAGGTTTTCTACATCTTCACTCGACATGTCGTTAGAAGTACAAGCGTCAATGTCGGGATGCACCAAGGCTACAAGTTTCTTACCTCGCTGTACTACTATGCTCTCCATAACATAAGGAAGTGAGTTTAATGCATCTTCTATCTCTTCTGGAAATATATTCTGTCCACTTGGTCCAAGAATCATATTTTTTGAACGTCCTTTTATATATAGGTTTCCTTTTCTATCAACTACACCAAGGTCACCGGTATGATACCATCCATCTTTGTCGATGGCTTGAGCTGTGGCTTCTTCATTTTTATAATAGCCCAACATAACATTGAGACCACGGGTTAATATTTCGCCAGGTACTGTTCGTGGATTCTTGCTGTCGATTTTCAGCTCCATGTGAACAACAGAACGACCACAAGAGCCAGCTTTGTGTTCCTTCCAATCTGCATAGGTTATGATAGGTGCACATTCTGTTGCACCATATCCTACGGTCAGAGGGAATTTTATTTCCTTAAGGAATTTTTCTACTTCCTGATTAAGAGCTGCTCCGCCTACAATTATTTCATAAAGTCGCCCACCAAAAGCTTGATACACCTGTTGGCAAATCTTTTGTTTTACCTTCGCTCCTACAATCGGTGTATGCATCAATACTTTCATCGTTGGAGTATTAACCTTCGGGAACACCTTCTTGCGTATTATTTTTTCTATTACCAGAGGTACAGCAATGATGATTACAGGCTTAACGTCTGTAAATGCCTGTGCAACAACTGCTGGTGACGGCATACGTGTAAGATAAAATATGTGACATCCACACGTAAACTCTTTTATAAATTCAAATGCCATGCCGTACATATGCGCCATTGGCAGTATTGATATTGTGTTATCACCAGGATGTAGTTGTGAGTCCAACACCTTGGAAGCAAAGTCAAGATTTGACCATAACGCACGATATGGAATCATAACACCTTTCGAAAAGCCCGTTGTACCAGAAGTGTAATTGATGAGAGCTAATTCGTCAGGACTTTTCTCTTTATAGTAAGAAACATTTTCTTTTCTGAAAAATTTAGGAAATTTTTCTCCAAAGAGGCGATTGAGGTTTTCTCGTGCATTGGTAAGTTTCTCAGAGCGAGATAGCATAAGTGAGAAATCAGGAATATTTACGATTCCTTCCAATGCTGGCATTTTGGCGGGATCTATCTGTTTCGCAACAACATCACCGACAAAAAGTAATTTGGCTTCTGAATGATTTACAGTGTTGTGTATCTGTTCTGCGGTAAATTCGTGAAGAACAGGCACAGCAACAGCTCCATAGGTTAGTGTAGCAAGAAAAGCGACAGCCCAATTACTCATGTTTCTGCCACATAAAGCGATTTTGTCTCCTGGCTTTATTCCGCCATTTTCAAAGATGATGTGCAGTTTCTCTATCTTACGTGCAACATCATGGTACTGTAGAGTAGCACCCTTATAATCCGTCAGTGCATCGAGATTCCAATAGTTTTTTATAGCCTCTTCGATACAAGCGTTAAAACTTGGTATATTCTTCATTTTGTATCTTTAGGTTCGACATAATAAGTCAATTTCGTTGCAAAGATATATTATTTTTTGCACACAAACAAATTAAAGTGTGCAATTTTCTCGATTTACTGCGAAATAATATGACTTTATGCCTTTATTACATATTTTTTTTATTAACTTTGCAAATAAAACTGCGAATTACCCACTTTAGGGTATGACGACAATAACTTCAGAATGGGAATATTCGGATTTTTCAACAGAGAAAAGAAAGAGAGCCTTGATAAAGGACTCGAAAAGACTAAGAAAAGCGTCTTCGACAAGATAACGCGTGCGATTGCGGGCAAAGACAAAGTCGACGATGATGTTCTTGACAATCTTGAGGAAGTGCTTATTACAAGTGATGTCGGAGTAGACACCACGTTGAAGATAATAGACCGCATAGAAACAAGAGTGGCAAGAGATAAATATGTGTCAACTTCAGAATTAAACAATATACTTCGTGAGGAAATTGTTGCATTGTTGGCTGAGAATAACACATCGGATAACGATTCCTGGAATTTTCCTTCAGACCATAAACCATACGTAATACTTGTAGTTGGTGTAAATGGCGTAGGTAAAACTACTACCATCGGGAAATTAGCATGGCAATTCAAACAAGCAGGTAAGAAAGTGTATTTGGGAGCAGCCGATACGTTTAGAGCAGCGGCAGTAGAGCAACTGTGCATCTGGGGTGAAAGAGTTGGCGTACCTGTAGTTAAGCAACAGATGGGATCAGATCCTGCAAGTGTCGCTTTTGATACCCTTTCTTCTGCAAAAGCTAATGATGCAGACGTCGTTATCATTGATACTGCTGGTAGGTTACACAATAAGGTAAACCTTATGAATGAGTTAAAGAAGATTAAAGACGTAATGAAGAAGGTTTTGCCAGATGCTCCCGACGAGGTAATGTTGGTATTAGATGGCTCTACAGGTCAAAATGCTTTCGAACAAGCCAAGCAGTTTGCTGCTGTCACCCAGATTAGCAGCCTTGCTATAACTAAGCTTGATGGAACAGCAAAAGGAGGCGTTGTTATTGGTATTAGCGATCAGTTGAGAGTGCCAGTGAAATACATCGGGTTAGGAGAAAAGATGGAAGACCTACAGCTCTTCAATAGACGCGAATTTGTTAATTCACTCTTCGGTGATAAGTAAATAAAAAAGAAGGAATAATTACTACGAGTTATATGCAGAAACAGATAGACATAATAACAATGGGATGCTCTAAAAACCTTGTAGACAGTGAGTCTTTGCAGAAGCTGTTTTTAGAAAAGGGATATAGATGTGTTCTTGATGCAGATGTCGTTAAAGGAGATACTGTGGTAATAAATACCTGTGGCTTTATTGGTGACGCCAAACAAGAAAGTATTGATACTATATTACAATTTGTACAAGCTAAGGAAGAGGGGAAAGTTAAGAGGTTGTATGTAATGGGATGTCTCTCTGAACGCTATAAGGAGGATTTGGAGAAAGAAATACCACAGGTAGACAAATATTATGGCAAATTCGATTATAAAGCTTTAGCACATGATTTGGTATCTGTTGATGCTAAGGACTATAAACAGGATGACAAAATCTTGCCAAAGAAAAAGAATCCTCACTACTGTTATATAAAAATTTCGGAGGGGTGTGATAGGAATTGTGCTTACTGTGCAATACCTATTATTACTGGCAAGCATAAGAGTCGTTCTATGGAAGACATATTAGACGAAGTTCGTCTAAAGGTACAAGAAGGTTGTAAGGAGTTTCAGATAATAGCACAGGAACTAACATATTATGGCATTGATATGTATGGCGAAAGGAAAATAGCTGAATTAGTATCTAAAATGTCTGACATTAAGGGCGTAAAGTGGATTAGACTTCACTACGCATATCCTAACCTCTTTCCGAAAGATTTACTGAAGGTTATGAATGAAAAAGACAATGTCTGTAAATATTTGGATATAGCCCTTCAGCACATATCTACCTCCGTTTTAGATCGGATGCGCAGAAATACTACTAAAGAGGAGACGATGGAGCTGATAAATAGTATTAGAAAAGAAGTTCCTGGCATAGCTTTAAGAACAACTCTAATGGTAGGATTTCCTGGAGAAACCGAAGGAGAGTTTAATGAGCTTATAGAGTTTGTTAAATGGGCAAGATTTGAACGTCTTGGAGCTTTTGCATATTCAGAAGAGGAAGGAACATATAGTGCAGAACACTATAAAGATGATGTTCCGGAAGATGTGAAACAAGCTCGTCTTGACAAATTAATGCGGATACAACAACGTATATCGGCAGAACTACTTAGCGAGAAAATAGGAAAAGAAATAAAGGTTATTATAGATCGCAGGGAAGGCGACTGGTATATAGCACGTTCTGAATTTTCTTCTCCAGAAGTAGACCCAGAAATTCTTATACCTGTGAAAGAAAAGAAACTGCGCAAGGGATGCTTCTATAATGTAAGAATTACGGGTGCAGAAGAGTTTGACGCATACGCTACGGTAATATGAATAACAAAGAATTTATAGCTGCACTGGCGCAAAAGACTGGTTATAAACCAGACGATGCTCAAAATATGGTGCGTACAACGGTGCAAACCATTATACAAATACTGACGGAAGGTGATTCTGTTAGTATATCAGGGTTAGGTAGTTTTGAAGTAAAAAAACGCATGGAACGAATAATAACCAACCCAGGTACAGGACAGAAAATGCTTGTACCGCCAAAACTCGTCGCCAACTTCAAACCTTTTGCAACCTTAAAAGAGAAGGTGAAGTCTGCAAAATGAGTAAGAAGTGTATGACAATATAATGTGAGACGGTCTCTACATAGGCAATACAAATGACAACAGTAAAAGATATAGCAAAAATCATAGCGACGAGGTACGATTTATCGAGTGTAGAATCAGAGATCTTTATGCAGATGATTGTCGAAGTAATAAACGACGGATTACTTCATGATAGACAAGTAAAGATAAAGGGATTTGGAACATTTAAGCTACAGGCGGTAAAGGAACGTAGCAGCGTAAACGTTAATACCGGAGAGAAGGTGGTCATAGCAGAGCACGACAAAATTTCTTTCGTGCCAGATGCTGTGATGAAGGATCTCATAAACAAACCGTTTGCGCAATTTGAAACGGTTGTCGTTGAAAATGATAACCTTCTAATGGGTGATGTGGATTCCTTAGAACAGGAAATTAGCGATAATACTCAAGAGACGCATAAGGAGGATAAGACATCAGAAACTTGGTCTGCAAAGTTACTTGTAGAAGAAAAAACTTCTGAGTTACAGAGTAAACACGAGCCTACAAGTGCTGAGGACGAAGACATAAAGCACAGACAAAAAGACGAAAATGTTTCTGTAGCAGATCCTGTCGCCGAAGAAAATGAAGTGGATCTCTCAGCAGATAGCAAAAGCAATGGCGAAACAAAAATAGAAGCTTCGAATGTATCTGATGTAGAAAGAAGTGAACATCACGACTTACAAGGAGGTCATGATTCATCCCCTATTAGTCCTGCCTCTGAAGAAAAGCCTAAAGAAAGTGAGATTGATACAGAGAATGAAGAGTGTGAACACCCCTACCCACGTTGTCGTAACATATTTGTATACTATGGTGTAATGATAAACGTTGTAGTAGCGTTAATATTTTTCTCACTTGGTTATATGGCAAGTGCATATAAATGGTTCGTTGGTAATGATAATAAGGCTACAGTACAACAGGTAAAGCAAAAGATGCCTGTAAAAAAAGTTATATATAAGAATACAACAGATAAACCTGCAAATAAAAATGTAGATAGTGCAAAAGTTGTACAGACAAAAGATTTAAAGCAAGCAGAGGCTAAGGAAGAAAAAAAAATAGAAGTAAAAACTAAGACGGATTCTAAGGAGAATTCACTTCATGATTATGATGATGACATTCGAGTAAAAACTGGAGCATACTATATTATAGGTACAGAAAAAGTCATAACTGTAAAGGATGGACAAACATTAGAAAATATAAGTCGATCATGTCTTGGCGAAGGAATGGAATGTTATATTGAAGCATATAACGGAATTAAGTCTGTCAAGAAAGGAGATAAAATAAGAATTCCGAAACTCAAGCTCAAAAAGATTGTTAACAAAAAATAGCGCACAGGAAAGGTAATATAATAAAAATGGCAAAAATAGATAATATGATGGCACAAGACTCTTCTTTACATATGTTTGCAGAGTTTGATGGTGACATTAGCAAAATATTTGAACAAGGAAAAGAAGGTGAAATACCTGTTTTGACAACAAGGAATATGGTATGTTTCCCTGGTGTCTTGGCATCTGTTACCATTGCTAGAACAGCGACACGCCAGTTAGCAAAATATATAGAAAAACATCCAGACCAGCAGTTCGCTATATTCTGTCAGAAAGATCAGAATGTAGACGAGCCTACGCTAAACGATTTGTGTGAATATGGCGTAATTGCAAAGTTCTTAAAAATATTCGAAATTCCAGGACAGGATAAAAGATTTGCTTTTATAGCCCAAGCGTTGACGAGATGTAAGATTTCAGAGATTGTAAAAGAAAATCCCTTTATGTGGGCACACGTCGTTCCTACCCGAGAGGAAGTTCCTGAACAAGGCGACTTGGAGTATGAGACGATAATAAAGGACT
>CAKQDQ010000073.1 GCA_934229335.1 uncultured Prevotella sp. | reverse complement strand
CCTCTATACTGAGGCATACATTGTCCTATGGAAGCACCTATATATGTAGGGTCGCATATCATATATTTCTTACCATTATATACATATCCTGTACCTTCTACACTATTATCTTCAAAACATACTGCAGTACATTCATGACCAGGGAAGTTTACTAAATGTACATCAAGCCCCAATAAGTGTCTTACAAGATAAGCATAGAATATTGCTCTATCCTCACAATCATTCTTAGGGTAATAAAAGTTCTCTTCAAAGAAATACGCCTTCTCATACCCATGCTGTTCTCCATCAGTGGCATAATCAAAAGCAAACTGAACGAAGCGTAACAGTTTCTCCGCTGCCTTCTTTTTTGATAGTCCCTCTATCTGTGGCTTTATTTGCGCAAGCACACTCTGCCTTAGTTGAGGAGACACTACCGACATGGCATACTGCGCAATATCCATCTGAGGATAATGTCTCAACATCTCCATCTGTGCCACATCTACATCTGCCGTTACTGTTATGTCACCATGTTCCAGTTGACAATAATGCATCTTGCCACTGCCTATCCTCATGGCTTGCACTATGCGCATATCCATCTCCTTACCCGTTTCCATATTCTTTGGTAACTTGTAAGTATACAGGCTTCCACCATCCTTAGGCTGTCCACCATCTACACTGTATATGTAGTACTTCTTACCATCTATCACTGTGTACCCTCTTCCGTACATCTGTTGACGTATAGCAATCAGCAAGCATGGCTCACAGTTTGCCAACGCCATCCTTACGTCATATCTCATGTTCGCCAGTAAGTACAGCATCATGGTTACTCGTTCAGCCACACTACACTTGTCACACTGAGCGTTAACACACTCACGCACCATTTCGTATGTAAACCAATCATTCAGACCAAACAGTTCCGCACGGTTCTTTATGTCAATGGCTTTCTTTCCCATACCATTATCCTCGTATGCACGCCATGCTTCCGCTGTCTGCTCTGGCGAGAATTCTGTCATGCCCACACTTTCCAACCTTGGAGACTTTACCATTACGCCATAAAAGGAACACTCCACACTTTGTTGCGGTACTACTGGCACTGGTGTTGGCGCGGGTGGCACCACTGGCTTACTCTCTTCTGGAACTATTACCTTTGGTTTTACATCTACTGTCGGCAAATCTTCCTTAGGAGTCATCGGTGGCTGTTCTTCTATATTAGGTAGAGTCTTAGGCTTCGGATTACGGTCTCTCACCTCGCCTTTGAATGTCTTATACTCATCCCAAACCTGCTTCAGGTAGTTATCGTAATCGTCTAACACCGACTTTCTGAAGTTCCGATAGTCTCCCAACATCTCCTGACGAGTTTTGTTAAACTCATCTATTGCAGATGTTTGAGCATTTGTCCAATTGGGCAGCGCTGCCACTACAAGTGCTATCACCGTTTTCTTATCCATTGTCATTTCTGCTGCTTTTAACTACCGCCCTATGTACATTACGACTTATACTTATCATCCCTCTACCTGCCAGTCATCTATCGTCCCTGTTGCAGAAGAGAAACTTATGCCTACCTTGCGCACTGGGCGACTATCGTCTGCGTAAGGACGAGCGTAGCCCTTCGCCTCTATCTGCTGTAATGCCTCGGCTGCCGTACCATCAAGTTTGAACTCAAAGATATATACGCCCTTATCTGTCTCTACTACGCAGTCTGCACGTCCCTCACTCTGCTGTAGTTCTGTGAACGTAACATACGTGCTGAGTATGCGGAAAATGAGGTAGAAGGTGTAATGGAAGTAGCGTTCCTTCTCACGCTCATCGTCTTTACGACGCATTGTGTATGGTATGCTTGCGAAGAACGCCGTCAGACTCTTGCGCCATGTCTCAAGGTCGTCACGTACTATGGCACGGACTAACTGTATTACGAGCGTGCCTGCTGACTCGCGTGAACCGAGATAGTTAGACGCCAACAGCGTGAGAAAACCTTTCTTCACCTCATTGTTGGGCAGGTCGAGCATATACGAGTTAGAGATGGGGTCATAATCCTTTATCGTTAAGTAGCCGCTCTGGTATATCATCGGTAGCGGGCGTTCCACATCCGCCTTGTAGTCCACGAACTCCGAGGTGTCGTAGTACTGACCCGTGAGGTCGTTAAGGTTCTCATTGGTATGGTTGAGCAGGCGGATAAGGTATGTCGGTGTACCTGTGCGGAACCAGTAGTCTTGGATATTCCTATTGTTAAAAGCATTAAGCAAACTGAAAGGATTGAAGATGTCTGTCAATTCATCGCTGAAGTGATAACCATCGTAATGACGTTTCAGCATCTGTCGCATCTCATCCGCTGTTACCTTATACTTCACTGCCATATCGTCTATCTCATCATGGAACACTGTTTCGAGTTCGTCCATGGTGATACCACATATAGCGTCATACCTCGCGCTCATGCTGATGTCGTCGGGCTGGTTAAAGCCACTAAACACACTTACCTGCGAGAACTTCGTTACTCCCGTTAACAGGACAAAGCGTAAGTCTTGGTCGGCTGCCTTGAAAGCGGAGTAAAAGCCCTTCAGTATCTCACGGTTATAATCTTCTATCAGTATGCGCTCTCCGTTCACTTCTACCTTATAATCTGTGTCAAGCACATCGAGCAAGGGCTTGTCATACTCATCTATGAGCACAACACTCTGTTTGCCCGTTGTCTTGTGAATGTGGGCAAGGAGTTGTGCGAAACGCTCACCTGAAGTGTTGCGTGAATCTCCTGTCACGCCATATTCCTTCTCCCATGTCTCCACCGTCACATCTATCTTATTCTTCAGCGTCATGCCCTCGGTGAAGTTATTGCCGTTGAAGTCTATATGGAATATAGGGTACGTCTCCCATTCGTGCTCTAACTCATCAATAGCAAGTCCGCGGAACAAGTCTTTCTCACCACTGAAATAATACTTCAGTGTGGATACCAAAAGACTCTTACCAAACCGTCGTGGGCGACTAAGGAAATATATCTTACCGTTGTTGACCAATTTATACAACAAGTCTGTCTTGTCCACATAGACAAAACCACCATCGCGTATGCTCTTAAAATCCTGTATGCCGATTGGAAACTTCATAATCTAAATTGCTTCTATTTTTCATAACCTTACAACAGTCTTAACTCCCTTTACACCCTTTATCTTCTTCATGAGCGAATTAAGACGTGCATTGTCATCAAGCGAAACAGTGATAGTACCACGAAACAAGCCATCGTTACTGTCAATACGTATATTACGCATCGAGATATTCTCCTCCTTAGCAATTATTGACGTTATATTATTAACTATGCCAATATCATCATTACCCGTTACCTGAATGGTAATAACATACTGTCCCCCACTCTTTCCACTCCAACGGGCTTTCACGATTCTGTAACCAAAGCGTCGGCGTAACTCCGCTGCATTAGGACAGTCCTCACGATGTATCTTTATGCCTCCTGAAACTGTAATAAAACCAAAGACATCGTCACCGTAAATAGGATTACAGCAGCGTGCAAGTGTATAATCCAAGCCCTTTAGGTTACGGTCTATCACCAACACGTCTTCCCCTGCCTTTCCATTACTTCCTGCTGCGTTATTTGGCAAATCCGTATCACGCAGCACAAATTGCGATGCCGAACGCGTTGGGGTGCTTTCCGTAGTGGTTGCTGGTGCCGTAGGCGATGATGCATTCTTTAACTCTAAGTATCGCTCAATAACTGTCAGCGTATCAAGTTGTTCCGTAGCTATGGCTATATAAAAGTCTGACACCTCCTTATAACCCATCTTCTTTATTAACTGCTGCATGAGACTCTCGTCCATCTCCACCTTACGGTTACGAAAACGACGTTCGAGCAGTTCTTTTGCGAAGATACCATCTTTGGCCTGTGACTCTTTCAACGCAAGGCGTATCTTGCTCCTTGCATGCGAACTCTTAACATAATTAAGCCATTCTCGCTTTGGCTTCTGCGTTGCTGAAGTTATGATACTCACCGTATCTCCCGAATGTAACACATGACGCATCGGCACATTACGCCCATTAACAGTAGCACCCACACACTGGTTACCCACGCGTGAATGAATATGGTAAGCGAAGTCGAGCACCGTGGCACCTGCAGGAAGTTTGCGTATGTCTCCTTTTGGAGTAAATACATATACCTCGTCTTCGTAAAGGTCGCCACGCAGCGAATCCATTGCCTGCATACCATCACCAGCCTCCAATGCCGTTCGGATAGCAGTAAGCCATTCGTCCATTCCACCGCCACTCTTAACACCTTTGTAACGCCAGTGTGCAGCAAGTCCTTTCTCGGCAATCTCATCCATACGCTCGGTACGTATCTGTACCTCCACCCACTTCTGCTCTGGACCGAGAACAGTGATATGAAGAGATTCATAACCATTACTTTTCGGCACAGACAACCAGTCGCGCAAACGTTTCGGGTTAGGCTGATACATATCTGTTACGATAGAATAAACCTGCCAGCACTCCATCTTCTCACGCTCTATAGGCGTATCAAGGATTATGCGGATTGCAAAGAGATCATACACTCCTTCAAAAGGGCATTTCTGCTTCTTCATCTTCTGCCATATAGAGTGTATGCTCTTCGTACGTCCTTTTATGTGGAACGTCAGCCCTGCCGCCTCCAGTTTTTGCTTTACTGGCGTTATGAAGTCATCTATATATTTGTCACGTGCTGCCTTTGTAGCAGATAGTTTGTCCTTTATGTGATAGTAGGCATCGTGCTCTAAGTATTTCAGTGAAAGGTCTTCCAGTTCACTCTTCAGTTTATAGAGTCCCAGTTTATGTGCCAGTGGTGCATAGAGATAACTTGCCTCTTCTGCAACCTTTGTCCTTGCCTCCACGTTTTCTGTGTCGCGTATCTCACGCATAATGTTCACCCTATCGGCTATCATTATAAGAATGACACGCATATCGTCAGCAAACGAAAGTAGTAGATTACGGAAGTTCTCAGTCTCTATTACAGGCGTTTTGCTATACAGTTCCTGCACCTTGCGTAGCCCATGTACTATTGCCGCAACTCCACCTCCGAAATCATCTTCTACCTGTTTCAATGTCAACATACAGGTATCATCATCCTTACCCTCCGTCTGTATTAGCGGATGCAATAATATAGCGATAAGTCCATCACGTCCTAAGCCTGTTTCTTCCACAGCGATACAAGCTGTCTGCACCGCCATTAGTAGGGGGTTAAGTCCGAAAACATCACGTGAGATTTTATTATTATCTATTGCGTTAAGGATAATCTTCCTAAGTTTTGCCTCGTCATCAGGAAAGAGATAGCCTTTCACTAATTGACGTAAACTGTCAATAGATTCCAAAATCTCGCTTTTCTCTATTTCTGTAAATGAAAACATAAGTAAGTTTATTTTATGTGTTGAACAATAGTACAAACTGACAATGATTCGTAGAAACGTCACCAGAGGATAGGCAGAATGTCAGTTAATGCAGCCCATTGGCAAACGATACAGCATCCATACGTTTCTTACCAGCAGGCTGAATAGTGACAAGCTCTAACAACCCGTCTCCACAGGCAATGTAACAATCTTTCTTTTCTTTGACAAATGTGCCAGGAACTACATTCTCCGCTTTTCTGTCGGTCTTTTTAGTCTTATAGAACTTCATCTCTATAGGCCTGCCATTGGGTAATACTACTTCGCCCCATGCACCAGGAATTGGCGATAGTCCTCTAATGAAGTCATATACCTCCTTTACACTCCTTTTCCAATCAATTCTACAATTATCCTTAAAAAGCTTCGGAGCAGGATGTAGTTCTGCTGTCTTTTCAACCATCTCCTCTTGAGGCATCGAAGAAACAATGCCGTCTCCATTTATGATGTCATCAACAGTCTCTATCGCTATTTGCGCACCTAACTTCATCAACCCGTCGTAAACATACTCCACATCAGCTTCGTCTGGTATATCAAACGTTTTCTGTCGTATTATCCGACCAGTATCAATGTCATGATCCAAGAAGAAAGTAGTAACGCCAGTCTTCTTCTCTCCATTTATTATCGCCCAGTTAATAGGAGCCGCCCCACGATATTGCGGTAACAATGCCGCATGAACATTGAAAGTGCCAAACCTTGGCATATCCCAAACTACCTCTGGCAACATTCTGAAAGCTACCACCACTTGTAAATCCGCATTATACGAGCGTAACTCCTCTATAAAGCTCTCATCTTTCATCTTTACGGGTTGCAGTACTGGTATGTCGTGCTGCTTAGCATAAACCTTCACGTCAGGCTCACGTAATGTAGAAGCGTGTCTCCCCACAGGTTTATCGGGCTGCGTAACAACAGCCACTACATTATACCCTCCTTCTACAAGAGCTTGCAGCGTTCCTACCGCAAACTCAGGCGTTCCCATAAATATTATCTTTATGTCTTTCTTTTGCATAGCTTATAATTATTCTAACATTAACTAATCATTACTCATATCTGCCACCATCTTTCTGTATTGGGAAAGCAGATGCGAACGGGAGATATAGCCATAAAGATGTCCCTCCTCATCCATAACAGGTAGCTGTTGAGCGTTATATTTGTCAAAAGCCTCCATAACATCCTCCATCGGGTCGCCTAATCTCAGCATTGTCGGCGGTGGTGTCATTAGTTGTGATACACGAAAGTGGTGATACAACTCCGTTCTGAACACTATGTGTCTTAGTTTGTCAAGCTCTATCTGTCCCAACAGATTCCCAGCGGCATCAAGCACAGGCAACAGCGAACTATGACTTTTGCTAAGCGCATGAACCAACTGTACCAGTTCCATATCCTTGTCAACAGATACATAATCCCGTTCTATGACAGAGTCAAGAGTCATCAGTGTCAACACACTTCTATCCGTATGGTGCGTTATAAGCTTACCTTGTCGTGCCAATCGCATACCATATATGCTGTGTGGTTCAAAAGCTAAAATCGTAAGATACGCACATACACTGACTATCATCAAAGGCATAAACAAAGCGTAACCTGCCGTCAACTCTGCTATAAGGAATACGCCTGTAAGTGGAGCGTGCATCACCCCCGACATAACTCCAGCCATACCTAACAATGCAGCGTTTTCTTCAGGCAAATAAGACCCTACGCCATACATATTCCAAAGGCGAGCAAAGAAGAATCCCGCAAAGGCTCCAATAAACAAAGACGGTGCGAACGTACCACCACATCCTCCACCTCCATTGGTGCTTGCCGTAGCAATACATTTTGTCAATATAACACCTGCGACATACAATAACAGTATGTATGTACCACCACCGTAAAACATGGAGTTCTCCATTATGCGACTCCAGTCTGCCTCTGTACCTGCATACAGCAAGATGTTTATTGCAGAGTAGCCCTCGCCATAAAGGGATGGAAACAGGAAGATAAGAGTACTCAACAAAATACCTCCGCAAGCTAACTTCGCATACCTGTTCTGCATCTTAGCAAAGACGTTCTCACACGCCGTCATCATTCTGATGAAATACAACGAAACAAGGCCGCAGAACACTCCCAAGAAGATATTTGACGGCACCCTCTCTACTACCCATGGATGGACTATATTGAATGTAAACAACTGATCATCGCCCACAAGCACATAGGTAAAGCAGGTCGCAGTAACGCTGGCAATCAATATTGGAGATATGCTTGCCATTGTGAGGTCTATCATCAACACTTCAATAGTGAAGACTAATCCGGCTATAGGTGCCTTAAAGATTCCTGCTATCGCGGCTGCCGCTCCACATCCCACAAGCAACATCAGCGTTTTGTTGTTCATGCGAAATTTTTGTCCAAGGTTACTCGCTATACTGGACCCCGTGAGGACTATAGGAGCCTCCGCACCTACAGAACCACCAAAACCGATAGTTATAGCCGACGCTATGACCGACGACCAACAGTTATGGCCGGCTAACCTGCTTTTTTTCGACGATATGGCATACAGTATGCGCGTTATGCCATGCGAGATATTGTCTCTTACCACATACTTTACAAAAAGCATGGTGAGCCATATTCCGAATACCGGCAACACGAGAAAAAGCCAGTTGGAGCTTTCTGCCTCTATACCTCGTGTTACAAGGCTTTGTATGATATGTATAAGGCTGTGCAGTATGAACGCCGCTATAGCAGCGAATATACCGACCAAGAATGCGAGCACCAACGTAAACTGACGATCCGAGAGACGTTTCTGACGCCACTCTAATAGGTCGTCGAACCATCTTCCCATCCTGTCACTCATCTGTCTATACAAACGCAATATTGGTACCTTTACACTTCTCGTCATTTCAATATAATATATTACCTGGGGGCATTCACCACCCTAATTTATTTTTTTATCAACGTATTATCGTCACCTCACCATCAGGACGGAGCCTTATAATAGATGATGGCTGATGTGGTTTATGCTCATTTCGCCTTGCATAGCACACATAGTCCACCTGTGAAAGTATTTCTTCTGAGATATCCCTATAATTCTGTGCGGCAGGCTCACCACTAATGTTCGCACTTGTAGATACTATAGGCTTCTGCATCCTGTAACAAAGTTCCTTAGAGAACTCCTCTTTCGTTATTCTCATCGCTATGCTGCCGTCTTCCGCTATAAGGTTAGGAGCCAGACCGTCAGCACCGTCTAATATTACTGTAGTGGGCTTCGTTGACAGGTTCATTACGTCCCACGCTACTTCTGGTACATTACGTACATATCGCTGTATTCTATTGTCGCTGTCTACAAGACATATCATAGCCTTCGACTCTTCTCTGCGTTTTATCTTGTATATTCTTGCGATAGCTGCCTCATTTGTAGCGTCACAGCCTATTCCCCATACAGTATCTGTAGGGTAAAGTATTACGCCACCTTTCTTCATCACCTCTACAGCGTTCTTTATATCTTCCTCTGTTTTCATGTCTTTGATTTATTCTAAATATGTTACCATTTATTTCAAACTTGCAGCACCTAAGACAGCAGCCCCAGCTCCCTCTATTGAAGAAATCAAGAATTTAGCTTTACCTTTGAAGGTGTGCATCACATTCTTATCATATGCCTCCCTTATCGGGTTCAGCAATAAATCACCTGCCTTGGATAAACCACCAAAGAAGATGAAAGCTTCTGGTGATGAAAAGACTGTCATATTCGCGCACGCTTCTCCCATTATTCGACCTGTAAAATCAAATATTTCTTGGGCAATCTTGTCGCCAGCCTCCGCAGCCTTGGCTACATCATACGAGGTAATATTATCGATGTCAAGGCTTCGCAGCAATGATGGTTCACCTGATTCTGCAAGAAATTGTCTCGCTGTCCGAGCTACACCAGTTGCCGAGCAATATGTCTCCAGACAACCTTTACGACCACACCCACACTGTCTACCATTGATACGGTCTACTATTACATGGCCTAATTCACCAGCATTGCCATCACAACCTACCACGAGCTGACCATTGCATACTATGCCTGAGCCTACGCCAGTACCAAGTGTAAGCACTATAAAGTCTTTCATGCCTCTTGCCACGCCATACATCATCTCTCCTAAAGCTGCGGTATTTGCGTCGTTGGTTATCTTGACACTCATTCCTCCTAACCTCTCGCTGAACATTTTGGCTAAAGGTACTTTTCCCTCGTGCGCCCACATAATATTAGGGGCAAACTCTATACTGCCAGAAATAATATTTCCGTTTGGGGCACCTATCCCCATAGACTCTATCGTTTCTACTCCTCCTACCTTGTCAATAATTGGCATTAGTGCCGTCATGCAAGCGTCAACATAAGTCGAAGCGTCGCTGTGTCCCTGAGTCTTTACTGTCGTTTGTTCTACTATGTGTCCTTCTTTGTCTACTATACCAAACACAGAGTTTGTGCCTCCTAAGTCTAAACCTATGGTGTATTGCTTCATTATCTTTATGTTTAATCAATAAATTATTATAATGTAGATTGCAAAATTATAAAAAAAAGTACTGAAATGCAAAATTTTGATTGGAAAATATCCATTTTTAGCGATATTTGTTGCGTGATAAAAATAATAATACTATCTTTGCACTCATCATCAATATATAAAGGAAATGAAAGAGAAAATTCAGAGATTCGCCACTTATCTGTTCGTGGCACTACTTGCCTTTACATTTAATTCTTGTGAAGATGACGAAATAGCCCAACATCTCGACGGTATTTGGGAAGGTGAGGTGGCAAGCACCTATTTCTCACATAGATGGGGCGAACAAACTCAGTATCAGTATGTGGATATTGAGTTCTATACTGACCCATATAGATACGCAAAAGGAACAGGAGTAGAATATGACTACTATGGCAACAGCTATTACTATTCTGAGTGTAGGTTCTCTTTTGAAGTAGAGAATGGAATAATATATATAGACTACGAAGACGGAACATCTGTTGCTATCCGTAACTATCGGTTAAACAACAACAGGTTCTCTGGTGATTTTATAGACTACAGAACTGGTGATTATCTCGCCTCATTTGACTTCGTAAAGGTAACGAACTGGCGTTACAATAGGTATACTCGTTCTGGCGAAGTTTATAAGAAAATACCAACACCTGCACAACAGAAAATTAAATAATGTCTTTGCAGTTTGCAATCACTACTCTTTCGCAATACTATTGCAGCGTGATTGCATTACTAAAGCAGCCCTTTTATAACACAAAAGGGCTGCTTTAGTTTTTGAGCTGCCAAAGAGAGGAAGAAATGTACCAACAATGCTTGACCACATACTAAGGAAATATATTGAGGAACTACCTGTAGGAAACGTTGTAAACATGGTCAACAATGTGTTAGAAGAACATTCTACCATCGTTGTCACCGCTCCTCCTGGAGCTGGCAAATCAACATTGTTGCCACTGACTGTCTATAACAATATTGCTGACAGTGGAAAAAAGATTCTTATACTTGAACCACGTAGGATTGCGGCTAAGCAAATAGCCGAAAGGATGAGCGACATGATAGGGCAAAACTCTGGAGAGCTCGTTGGTTATAAAGTACGTTTTGAGAAAAAAGTATCGAAAAACACACGTATAGAAGTGGTTACCGAGGGGGTGTTAACACGTATGATTGCCACCGACCCTTTTATGGAAGACGTCTCAACAATAATATTTGACGAGTTTCATGAACGTAACATTAACACTGATGTAGCACTTGCGTTAGCACTTGAAACTCAAAGTATTATACGCCATGATTTAAGAATTATAATAATGTCAGCAACCATAGATGCCACCCTTTTATGCGAGAGGTTGCAAGCACCTTTAATAGAGAGCAAGGGCAGAATGTTTGATGTTGAGACCGTATATTGTGGCGATATTGATATAGTGAATTGCGCAACGGCGGTAACACGCATAACTCACAGAGCATACAGCGAAACTGATGGCAACATACTGGTGTTCCTGCCTGGACAAAGTGAGATAAACAGGTGTTCGGAAATGTTGATGCAAGCATTGCCGCCAGAGGTTATAATTCGTCCCTTATATGGTCAACTACCACCACACGCTCAAAAAGCCGCCATTGCACCACCACCTGACGGACGCAGGAAAATTGTCTTAGCAACATCTATTGCGGAAACATCTCTCACCATAGAAGGCATAACCGTAGTTGTAGACTCAGGATATTGCCGAAGGGCTATTTACGACCCACACAGCGGTGTCAACCATCTCACGACGCAAAGGGTATCAATGGATATGGCGAGACAGCGAAGTGGTAGAGCAGGAAGAACAGCACCTGGAATTTGTTATCGTCTTTGGTCAAAAGCAACAGAGGCTAAAATGGCGGAGTGTAGGAAGCCTGAGATTCTGGAAGCTGACTTAACGTCTGTAATACTCAACATCGCAGTTTGGGGAGGTAGCAACATCACAGACATTAAATGGCTTACCCCACCTCCTAAAGGTCACGTAGAAGAAGCCATAGAGCGACTGCAGCTTCTTGGTGCACTTAACGACTCTCTAAGCGTAACATCCTATGGAACCTCTTTGGCAAGCCTGCCTTGTCACCCACGGATAGCAGCTATGCTCGTTAAAGCTAACTCACCGTTGCTCAAAGCGTTGGCGTCTGACATCGCAGCAATACTTGAAGAGAAAGATCCGTTGTCACAAACCAACGATGCAGACATAAACACACGCATACTACTACTAAGGGATGCACGTAAGACGGGGAAAATGGGGGCATGGCAACGAATAGCCCGCACTGCCCAACAA
>CAKQDQ010000072.1 GCA_934229335.1 uncultured Prevotella sp. | reverse complement strand
ATTTTCCGTTACGGTAATAACAACGTACATTGTAATTAGTCTTACGATAACCGAATCCTAAGTTATCCCAATCTAAGTTTTCCATATCTTTATGTATTTTTAATTGTTAGTCAAGTTTGCGGATTAGCTTTCTTCCTTACTAATCTTATGCAAAATTAGCAATAATATTGCACTTGTGCAAGAAAAAAGCATAAAAGATTACAATGTAAAAGAAAAAGCCCACAAGCGTGATTGCTTGCGGGCTGATATACGAAATTTATATCCCTATACTACTTGGGCACTTAACGTTTAGAACTTAACGTATGCTCCGAAGCTGATATTGTTAGTCACACCGAAATTGAAGCTGTTTGCATTAATGTCTCCCTGCCATGCATGTGCGTATGACAAATCGCCTACATGTGCTACGAGTGTTACGTGCTTTGTCAGGTCATAACCTAAACCTGGGGTAAGACCTACACCGAATGTGTTGAGGTTATCCCTGCTACCTGACTTGTCTGTAGTAGAATATTGTAGATAACCATCACAGAAAGCATAGAACTGTCCTTTTCTATAGAATGTGTAACGAGCGTAAGGCTGGATATAGAATGTATTTGTTTTTACATCCTCATTAGAGTACTTGTAACCTAAAGCTAACGCTACGTCCCATTTGTCTGACAGAGAATAACCTACCTCTGGCTGCACTGAGAACTTTGTTACTGACTTATCTGTATCTTCTATACTTGTAGTGCTGACGCCGAGATTACCGCCAATCCATACCTGTGCGTTTGCAGTGAGGGCTGCTACAGCCATTGCTGCTACCATAAATAACTTCTTCATAATCTTATATCTTTACATTACATACCAACAAGGAAGATGTATCACGCCTATCATCGCTGATACATCCTCCTGCATTGTCTTTATAATCTAAACATTAAAGGGCAAATTTATAACCGAGAGTCAGCACAAATGCACTGTTCTTAGAAGACAGATTGTCAATCGCATCCGTAATACCAATGTTATAACGTGCATCAAGTATTACATTCTTATACTCGTATGAAGCACCTACAGGAATAGAAAGGATAACATCCTTTGACGCACTTATGTCTGCTGTTTTATCGTTATATTTCATCTCAGAACTAACGTTGAAGGCAGGCTCAAGTCCAGCCTTTATAGCAAGTCCTTCACATACGTAGTAGTTTGCAAGGATAGGCACTGTAATATAATCCATATTCATCTTGAGATCAGTATTTTCTATCTTACAACCATACTGTGCATAGTTTACGCCCATGGTGAAAGCAAAGTGCTTGTCAAACTGATAGCCAGCCTCTACACCACCAATAAATCCTACCTTTGCAGAAGTATTGTCGTTTGTTGAGTTTGCTATTGTCATACCAACTTTGGGCTGTAATGTAAATGTTCCGTCTTCGGTCTGAGCGAACATGGTCGTTGCTGCAAAAAGAGCTACTGCCATTGATAATAATTTCTTCATAATCTTATATCTTTACAATTATTCTCCCCTACTCTATTAAAGGTTTTCGGGATACCCTTTTTATTTTAACTTTCTGCTGCAAATGTATGTATTTATTTTATAACTACCAAATTTTTGGAAGAGAAAAATGTGTTTTTGGTATATATTTACGTTTCAGTCACATAAAAAACGGTACACAAACGACGTTTCTTTCGCTTGTATACCGTTTACTTTATGTTTCAATATGTGCCTTACTCTTCTGTCAATTCTAACTTGCGGTTGCTGTTATCGGCAAGCACTTGGTTGACTATTGAGGTTATCTGTGCCTTCAGCTCGTTGATAAACTGTCCTGCATCATACTTCTTATGCTCTATGTCGCGCAGTTTTTTCTCCCATATTCCTGTAAGTTCTGGGCTCTTCAGCAGGTCTTCTCTTATCAGACCTATCAGCTCTTTGCCTGTGGTGGTGGCTACGATACGCTTGCGTTCACGGCGGATATAATGGCGTTTGAAGAGTGTTTCGATGATTGCTGCACGACTTGAAGGGCGTCCTATGCCGTTCTCTTTCATGGCAGCACGCAATTCATCGTTGTCTACGAACTTACCTGCGGTCTCCATTGCTCGCAGAAGTGTTGCTTCTGTATAATACGGTGGCGGTGTGGTGTGCTTCTCGGTCAGCGTTGGTTTGTGCGGACCTGACTCGCCTTTTACGAACGTTGGCAACAAGCCTTCTGTGGCATCTGCATTATCTGGTGTTGTTTTCGTGCCGTCATTGGCGACTGATTGTTCGTCTGGTTCATCACGTTTTTGTTTCTCAAACACCACACGGTAGCCTGGTTCGAGTATTTCTTTGCCCGTTACCTTAAACTTAACGTCGCCTGCCTTGCCTTCAACTGTTGTGGTGGAGAACTTACAGTCGGGATAGAACACGGCGATAAAGCGACGCGCTACGAGGTCGTACACGTTGCGTTCCATGTCTGTTAATCCTACGGGAGTGACGTTGGTGGGTATTATTGCGTGGTGATCTGTTACCTTTGAGTTATCAAATACTTTCTTGCTTTTTAGCAATGCCTTGCCTCCAAGCGGACGAACGAGGTCTGCGTATGGTGACGCTCCTGCCACTTTCACCTGAAAGACGCTGTTGAGTATGCCTGGACATTTAGGGTATATGTCATCGGTAAGGTACTGCGTGTCCACACGTGGATACGTGGTTACCTTCTTCTCGTACAGCGATTGTATCAGCGAGAGGGTTGTCTCGGCACTGTAACTGAACTTTTTGTTGCACTCTACCTGTAGTGTTGTAAGGTCAAAGAGCTGCGGTGGTTTCTCCGTACCGTTCTTTTTGCTTACTGATGTAATCTCAAATGGCTTGTCTTGTATCTCTGCGAAGGCTGCCTCTCCTTCTTCCTTCTTCATGAATTTGCCCTTAGTGGCGGTGAAGAGTGTATCGCGATAGATGGTAGACAATACCCAATATGGCTCTGGCTTGAAGTTGTCTATCTCGTTCTGACGGTTTACTATCATGGCGAGTGTAGGCGTTTGCACTCTGCCTATGGAGAGAACGGAGCCTGCCCCCACCTGTCTGTTGTTCTGATTGCGATACTTCAGCGTGTAGAGACGGGTGGCATTCATGCCGAGAAGCCAATCACCGATGGCACGAGAGAGGCCTGCCATATACAGCGGTTCATACTCTTTCTGATCTTTAAGGTTCTGGAATCCTTCACGAATAGACTCTTCTGTCAATGAGGAAATCCACAGACGCTTGACTGGACACGTTGCTTTCGCCTTCTGCATCACCCAGCGTTGTATCAGTTCTCCTTCCTGACCAGCATCACCGCAGTTTATTATCTCGTCGGCATTCTGCATCAGTTTCTCTATGACGGCAAACTGTTTCTTCACGCTGTCTTGGTCGATGAGCTTTATACCGAAGCGTTGTGGTATCATGGGTAAAGCCCCTAAGCCCCAGCGTTTCCACATCTCCGTGTAATCGTTGGGTTCCTTTAGGGTACACAGGTGTCCGAAAGTCCACGTCACCTGATACCCGTTTCCTTCTATGTAGCCTTGCTTTGCCGATGTGGCTCCTATGACATGGGCAATGTCGCGCGCCACACTCGGTTTCTCTGCTATACAAACTATCATTACGTTTCAGAAAAGTTATGCCTCTGATGCCTTATTGAATTTATCCATTATCCACTCGTTTTGCTCGGCTATCGTCATGTTGCTGTTATCGAGATACAATGCGTCGTCAGCCTTGCGGAGTGGTGATACCTCGCGGTGTGAGTCTATGTAGTCACGCTCTTGCACGTTTTTTAGTATGTCTTCATAGTCTGCCGACATTCCTTTTGCCTTCAGTTCATCATAGCGGCGCTGTGCTCTTACCTCCGCGGAAGCGGTAACAAATATCTTCAACTCTGCGTCGGGGAACACCGTTGTGCCTATGTCTCTGCCGTCCATGACTATTCCTTTCTCATTGCCCATGGCTCTCTGCTGCTCTACCATAGCCTCTCTGACGAACGGAATGGCTGCAACCTTGCTTACGTTGTTTGACACTTCAATGGAGCGTATGATGTCTTCTACACGCTCATCGTTAAGGTATGTGTCTGGCCTTCCTGTCTCTTCATTGAGACGGAACGATACTTTTATCTGTGGCATAGCGTCTTTCAGAGCGTCAGTAAGTACATTTCCTGCTGCATCGAGGAGGTTATTACGCATGGCATAGAGCGTAACGGCTCTGTACATCGCACCTGTATCTACATATATATACCCTACTTTCTTGGCAAGTTCCTTTGCCATTGTGCTCTTGCCACATGATGAGTGGCCGTCTATTGCTATCGTAATCTTCTTCATAAGTTTATTTCTCGTTCTCTTTTTCTAACAGTTCCGTTATCTTTCTGCGGCACTCTTCCATCAGCCATTTGGGCGTACTGGTGGCTCCGCAGATACCTATACTGTTTATATTTTGCAACCATTGTGGCTGTATCTCTTCTGGTCCTTCTATCAAATGGGTGTTTGCATTATGCTCAAAGCAGGCATCATGCAGTATCTTTCCGTTGCTGCTCTTGCGTCCGCACACAAAGAGTATCATGTCATGGCGTGTGGCAAACTTGCAGATGTTGGGCAAACGGTTCGCTACTTGGCGACATATCGTGTCGAAAGACTCAAACGTTGCGCCTGGCACTATGTGCTCCTTGCAGTACTGTATGATTCTGTTAAACTCCTCAAGCGACTTTGTTGTCTGCGAATAGAGGTATATATCGCGTGTAAAGTCCAGTTTTGCTGCGTCTTCAGCGTGCTCTAATACTATGGCGTTTCCTTCCGTCTGACCCACGAGTCCAAGCACTTCCGCATGACCGTTCTTACCGAATATGACGATGGTTCCCTTCGTTTTGTCCATCGTTTCATACTTTCTCTTTATGCGTTTCTGTAGTGCTAACACCACAGGACAGGTAGCATCGATGATGCTTATGCGGTTTTTGCGTGCCACTTCGTATGTCTCTGGCGGCTCACCATGCGCTCTTAGCAGCACGGTGGCATCATGAAGTGTGGCAAACTCATCGTGACCTATAGTATTAAGTCCCATTGTTCGCAGTCGCTCACACTCCATTCCGTTGTGTACTATGTCTCCTAAGCAACTGAGTTCTCTACCTTCTTTCAGCGTTTCCTCTGCCTTTTCTATCGCTGTTGTCACTCCGAAACAGAAGCCGGAGCCTTGGTCTATCTCGATAATCATAGTCGGTTGTTTGATCGTTTGGTGGTCTTGTAACTACTCACCGAGTTTGCGATACATCTCAATCAGGTCGTGAGCAGCCATAAAACTGGTCTTCTCTCCCTGCTGAACGTTCTGCTCCATCACCTTGAGAGCGTCCTTAATGGTCGGGTTATTGTAGAAGTTTCCACGCAGAATGTTATCTATCGTCTCATACATCCAGTACTTATTCTGCTGCCTTCTGCGGTAGTCGAAGTAGCCATTCTGCTTCACAAAGTCCACGTATTCAAAGATCATGTCCCACACTTCCTTAATACCGTAACCGTAAAAGCCTGAATATGTCAGCACTTTTCGGTCCCAACCGCTCTCTGGCATGGGAAAGAAATGAAGGGCATTGCGGAAGTTTTGCGCTGCCATCTCACAGCGTTTCACGTTGTCACCGTCACACTTATTAATGACGATACCATCTGATATCTCCATGATACCACGCTTAATGCCTTGCAATTCGTCGCCAGTTCCCGCCACTTGTATTAGCAAAAAGAAGTCTACCATGGAGTGACACGCGGTCTCACTCTGCCCCACTCCCACTGTTTCTATGAAGATTTTGTCGAATCCAGCAGCCTCACACAGAATGACAGTCTCACGTGTTTTGCGTGCTACACCGCCCAAACTACCCGCTGATGGACTGGGGCGAATGAATGTATCTGGGTGTACCGCCAGTTTCTCCATGCGTGTTTTGTCGCCCAATATGGAGCCTTTTGAGCGTTCAGAAGACGGGTCTATCGCCAAGACAGCAAGCTTTCCGCCACAGCGGTTGAGCACATGCAGCCCAAATTCATCTATTGATGTAGACTTTCCTGCGCCAGGAACGCCACTGATACCAATACGAACCGACTTACCACTGTAAGGCAAACACTTCTCAATCACTTCCTGAGCCTTCTGCTGATGCTCTGGTATAACGCTCTCAACAAGCGTTACTGCCTGTGAGAGCATGGTGACATTGCCCTTCAATATGCCGTCTACCATCTCGTCAACAGTATACTGTCGACGTGCATATCGCTTACGGTTAAGGTACGGATTGACTATTGACGGTTGGGCAACACCATCATTTACTGTCAAGCCCTTATACTCTTTGCTGTTTTCTGGGTGCTCCATAGTAACGCTTGTTTATTGTTTTTACTTTTTGATATATATTACGACCTTCTGCTTGTCAGGGTCGTTTGTTATCATAAGGATACGCGGACGGCGTTTCACCTTTTTCATTTCCTTGGCTCTTGCCGTCACTTTCAGTTTCGTACTCTCGCCTGGTTGCAGCACCGCTTTGCCGAGTTTCACCTCCAAACCAGTAGTGAACATCTGCATTTTCCTTATCTCTAACGTAGATTTTCCTGTGTTTGATATTACTATCTCACCCTTTACCTTCGATTTTTTAGCCAATGCCGTCATGTCAAGTTCTTCTGCTGACATAGTGAGTACTGGTGCATTCTGTCTCTGTGGCGAGTTTTTCGCTACTGCTGGTGGCAGCAACACGGCAGACACCGTTATCTCTTTCTCTGGCGTTACAGGGTCAGACGGTTTGCAACCAAGATAGAATGTCGTTTGATTCAAACCGTAGTCGCGCAACTCTCGTGACTTTAACGTAACCGTCATCAGTCCCTTTTGCTTAGGTCCGAGCACCTCTGGGTACATTGTCACAGAGAGATACGGTGGCAAGCGTAACGCTGTAGGACGCATATTTTGCCCCGTTGGGTTCATAATATTTATCTCTTGTGACAGTCGTTGACCGCTGTTCACGTCATCAAACTCTATATTATCCACGTCAGTAAGCAACAATCCGAGCTTGTTTGGGTACTCACCAGAATAGTTTATCAACTTTGTCACTACCTGACCATTGACGGTAAACTCAGCAGGAACATCAGAAGAAGAGTCCGTTACACGCACTGTTCTGTTGAAATATCCCAACAGTTTGCAGTCGAACAGCAGTTTTATCTTTGCCGATGCGCCTGGCATTATCTCGCCTTTGTCATACTCTGCCACCATACATCCGCAGCCAGTATCTACCTCTTTCACCGTTACAGGCAGAGCACTGGTATTTCTTAGCTCTACGGTCACAGTAGTAGCGTTACGAAACATCATCTGTCCGCAGTCCACATTCTTGAATACGGGCTTCAGACTCTGTGCCGATGCCGTAGCGAAAACGCCACACAGCAAAGCCGCTAATATATTTTTCTTTCTCATACTTACATCTTTTCTTTATCATTTCTTTACGCTCACGCTGTACGCTGTCGTCGTTCCTCGGAACTCATTAGCGTAAGCACAGGCTACCGTTGCTGTGCCAGCGAGATAGTTTCCCTTACGGTCTACATAGTAATCCATCTGCACCGTGTGTGTGCCTTTCGCCATTTTGTCGAAGTGAAGCAACGTCTTCGTATCCTTAACCTCTTGATAATAGCCGTAACGATAACCAGATAGCGTTGCCACTGGTTCTAAACACGCCGCACGGTTGTCCTCTACCGTAACGAAATCATAGTCACGGTCGGCTGTAATCGTTAGGCGAACCTGCACACGGTCGCCCACACTTACAGTATTTTCGTTTACAGGCACACCATTGACAAGCACCTCACGCCTTACCGACAGCCCCGTTGTCGCAGCCTCAACATTACTTGTCTTCTGCTTGAACGTAATGTAAGCGGCTGCCCATGATTCACAGTCTGTCTGCTTCCTTACCTTTACCGTGGCGTCCTTGCGTGTCACCTGCTTGTCGGCAAGCATCACACTGCCTTTGTCTGGGGTCAATACTGACATATCACCACCGAAGAATGCATGTACTGCATTTACCGTATTGTAGTCATTGTCCCACTCCTGCGTGCGTTTACTTGACAGCAACCAGCGTTGCATCTCGCTGATAGTCTTCTTGTCTTGCGGTGTTATCATGCGCAGAGCCTCTATCGCCAACGTCTGTGTCGGTATGCGATAGTCACACCATGAGTATGCGGCACGATATGAATCGAAGTATCGTCCCACATCTTTCCTGTACACTGTGTGCTGCTTTATAGCCTCAACAAATGTGCGTGCGGCAGTTTTCTTACCGTTAGCATTTAGCACAATGGCGGCTACAGCCTTCGTTGCCATATCTTCATTCTTCGTGTTTTGCTCCAGATACTTAATGAGATAGTCGGCTGACGCCCCACCCTTTCTTCCGTCAAGAGCAAGCGAATAGAGCCAAGACAGGTGGTTATCGCCTATCCATGGCGTCACCTTCGGACTACGTTCCTTCATCTTTGCCACGTCGTTGTCCATCTCTCGTTGCATGAAAGCAAACGCCTTGTCGAGCAATGGCTGTGTATCCTGCTGCTTACCGCATAGCCAGTTCAGGCGGACGAGGGTCTTTATCACAGCCGAAGTCATATAGGTGCTGCCACTCATGCCTTCCCACCAAGAGAAAGAACCGTCCTTGTTCTGCAATTTCTTCAACTGACTGACAAGGGTATCTGTAGTCTCTTCCGACCACTTCATGCTCTGCGCCACTCTCGTTGCATAGATAGCGTTAGACAATGACACGGCGTTCTTGCTGCAACCCTTTACCATCTTCAGCAGGGTCTCTATCATCAGCCACGCAGGATTGTCTACATAGTCAACCTTTAGGTGTGCCTTCTGCACTTCCTTTGGCATCATATCAGCAAACTGAAGTAGCGTGTCTGTAGGCTCAAGGAATGAGTATGCCACGGTCTTCGTTACCTCTTCTTCGTCTGAAAGCACATTAAGGTAATGCTGTTCGCCATCTGTATGCCCTGCGCTTTGTGCCGTTATGCGACAGATATACGTTCCTTCCGTCAACCTCTTTGCGTCAATGGGGAATGTCACCGCTACCGATTCACCTGCCGCTACCCTCACCTTCTGCACAGAGGTCAGCAGTTTTTTCTCCGTGGCAGCATCGAGAATGGTTAACGTAGTCTTCACGTCCGCAGCCTTATCAGACAGGTTTGCCACCGTAGCCTGCACCGTAGCGTTGTCGCCAGAGCGCAAGAAGCGTGGCATATTAGGCTGCACCATGAGTTCTTTCTGTGCCACAGCCTCTGCCGTTAGCGTTGCGTTACGCATCGCTTCGTCATGTGCCAACGCCATAAATCGCCATGTAGTGACGCTCTCTGGCAGTGTGAACGACATGGTAGCGTTGCCTTTCTCGTCGGTCATCACGGCAGGCAGGAACATCGCAGTGTCAGCGAAGTCACTACGAACTGGTACGTTCTGCTCCACTTCTTCGCCATTTTCATCTTGTGAACCGAGTCCAGCTGTTCTTCCTTCTAACGCCATAGCCATTGGTGTAACGGCATTTTCCTGTAGAGAAGAAAGTTCTGTTGCCACCATTTGGGCACTACCTACACGGCTCCCCTTATACTTTCTGGTGCGTGG
This sequence comes from uncultured Prevotella sp., assembly GCA_934229335.1. Taxonomy (GTDB): domain Bacteria; phylum Bacteroidota; class Bacteroidia; order Bacteroidales; family Bacteroidaceae; genus Prevotella. Next base: position 2,794 of record CAKQDQ010000072.1, on the reverse strand, counting down.
AGCAGCCTCGCTCACTGAATCCATAACCCTAAATACCTCTCCACGTGCGTCAATTACATCGTATCGATAGTATGCATTTCCAAAGATAAAGTCGGTAAAGTCAAGACCTTTCACGGTGGCATAGCGTATGTCTTGCTCCGTCCATGCACTCAGACCTCCCTGTGTTCTCATGCGCCATGCAGCGTAAGGGGTATAGACATAGCGTATATCTGGCATCTCCCAGTTATGCTTTCTCAACTGGTCGAGGGCATGGTCGTAGAGTACTGCCATCACTCTCGCCCTCGCTGGCATACCGTCTGGCGTGGTGACATTAACTGTCCACTGCTCCTTTTGCCCTGGAACGAGACGGTCACGGAAGGTCACCCACTGCATCTTTAGTGTGTTTGAAGGCAGCGGACGCTTTATCTTTATCACGTCATCGTACATTACTCCGTCTTTTACCCACGCCAAAGAGATGCTTATTCCGTCTCCATACTCTGGCTTATAAGATAATGTACGTGTAATGTTCTCATTGTTTAAGAGTGTCACTCCCTGCGCTATCACGCTATCGTTGGCTATAACTGAGTAATAGGCATTGACGTCTTTGTCTGACGTTCCTATCTGTACCCACACACTATCGCCATTCTCAGGGAACTGCATAGCAGACTGATACACCCATTTATGAGTGTATTTCATGGGGTGTACATCACTTCTTCTGAACGCCACAAAGGTGTTCTTCACGGTGTCTCCCTCACATATTGAGATCAGAGTGTGTTCTCCTGACGTTATATTCGGAGCAAGAACGTATGGCATATTTGCCTCCGCGTCAGTCTGCTTTACGCCATCGAGCAACATCTCTACCTTTCCTTCTATCGGCGTTCCGGCAATGTTGCGACGCGACACCGTTACTGTTATGGCAGAGTCGGCAAGTATCTTGTCCGCCATCTGGCAGTCAAGGTACGCCTTCCTGTTGCTAACAGGCATCGTCAGTTCTGCGCTATGGCTCTCGCCAGCAGCGTTTGTTACATCGACAGTAGCTGTTATGTCATAGAAATACGGTACTTCCTTGTTTGCCTTATCAGGCAACAGCATCGGCATACGCACGGTAAACGTGCCGTCGGCTGCCGTTGTCAGCGTATCTTTCAGCAGTTCTCCGTCACTGTTATCTACGCTTATGCGCCACCACTTCATGCGTCTGTTTACGCTATACGTTACCTTTGCGTCAGCAACAGGCATTCCACTGTATGTGCGTACCGTTCCCTTTACCGTCAGTGTGTCGCCTGCCTTATACGCTGTTTCGGGCTTTTCTAACGTCACCTCAAACTGCGGTCGGCGGTAGTTTTCTACCATAATGGTTGTGCGGTGACTGCTATACTTTGTGGCATCAGTATCCACCTCTACGCTCCAGCGTCCGTTCTTTGCCTCCGTTGGCAATGCGAACTCTGCTGATGCTGCTCCGTAATGGTCTGTAACGACTTTCTTTCGTTCTACTACTTTATACTCTGCATTGCGCAAAACGAACTCTATAGAGTCGTTCTCCTTCGCCTTTACTTCTTTATTGTCATCGACAGTAAACGCTGCAAGTGTCGCCTTCACTGTATTACCAGGGCGATATATGGCTCTGTCCGTATAGACTTCGTAACACGTACGCGCCCCTTCTGGCCTACGTTTGTTATAGCGTCCGTACCAGTCTAACGGTAACATTGCTGTGTCATCGCCATTCGTTGCATACAATGAGAACCACATTTTTTGCGACTCTCGCACGTATTCACCGTTGGCATCGGTTTTTACCTCCTGCCATTTATTGTCGTCATTGGCATCCCTGATGTGCAGTACGGCTCCTGGAACGGGTTTACCTGTTATAGCGTTTACCGCCACAAGGCGCACCTTATCTTTCGGTAGCATAATGCCAAGAACCTGAAGGTCTGAAACGACTAACGAAATCTGCTCTGACTTTATCTTGCCCTCCGTATCACGAATGATACACTGCCAACATCCGAGTGGCAGTCTGCCGAGGTTTAAGGAGTCGTCTGTCACGTCATAGTCCGTAGCCAGCGTTATCGCCTTGCTGTACTTACGCTCCATGTCGTAACCGCCCTTAGCCTTCTTGTTTACACGCCTCAGCGTCACATTGACGTCCTTTATGTTACGCAGGTCACGCAGATGCAGCATTACGTCTGTATCTGTCGTCACCATTCCATTGTCCATCACAGCGTTTATTTGTGGCTGTGTCAGTCTCAAACGGTTATTGCGCAGTCTGTCATTCTCCTTCCACTTTGGCCAGCGTCGCAATGCTTCGTCTATCCATTCTATGCGCATCTGTGCGCTGTCTGGTGGCAGATAGTCGAACTTACGTACTGCCAAAGCTCCACACTCTGGCAGGTCTTGGTATATGTTTATCAACGAATCAGCCAACTGTCGGGTGCCTTCTCTCTCCAGCCACATTGCCGCTGCAAGACAAGCAGCGGTTCTATCGCCTTTCGATACGTAGTATTCATGAAGCGCACGCCACTGGTTGGTGTGGCAGGCTATGGCTGCTAACAATGTGTTGTCGAAGTAACGACTGTCTACTCCTTCTTGCACGAGTGGCTTATACGCCATTGCTCCGTTAGGCTTCAGGTATGACGCCACGTCTTTTGACGCCACAAGCGAGTCTACCTTCGGTGCGTTCTGCCAACGCTGCATCAGCGTCTGGTACAGTGTTGCCATCACTCCGTCGGTCTCTCTCCACCCTTTCGCCCTTTCTTCCAATCGCTTATCTGCCGCGTCTACCGAGTCTGGCGACAGTTGTCCGAGCGTATTGCGTTCCTCAAGC
>CAKQDQ010000071.1 GCA_934229335.1 uncultured Prevotella sp. | reverse complement strand
TTCTCCCCCGTTTGGCGGGGGAGGGCAACCTTCTTCATATCCCCAAAATATCTCAGCAATCTGAGGTAAAAACTGCGTAAGTTATTTTTTCAATATTGCTATAAAAGAAAAAAGCCCAGCCTATTTAAGCATTGTAAAGAGGCTCGGCTGGAACTAATGTCGCAAAGTTACGGTAAAAAGTTGATACTACCAAATGTCTTTTTCAGAAATAGCGAATAAAAAAGTTATTTATCACTTTAGACTTCTTTATTTAAATAAAAATATTTATTGCTGTCTGCTAAAAATATATGACAGAAAGTTGGGGGGAAAGTGCGGGCTGAAAGCCCAACCTGCGCATAGCCCAGGGTAACACCCTGGGTAGACGAGCATACTACGCAGACGCTCTGAAAGAGCAAAAGCGTTACTCATGAAAACTATCGCCATTCTACGCTTTTGCCCTTTCAGGGCGACATCGATATTTACCTTGTACCCAGGGTGTTACCCTGGGCTATGCGCAGGTTGGGCTTTCAGCCCGCACTTCGCCCCCAACTTTCTGTCATATATTTTTAACGGACAGTAATAAAAATATTAAGTAATGTTGAAAAAATAACTTACGCAGTTTTTACCTCAGATTGCTGAGATATTTTGGGGATGTGAAGATGGAGCGATGCGAGCATCGTGACTGATGAATAGCCACAAAATAGCCAGCAAGATGAGATAAAAAATGCGCAAGAAAACATTACTCTAACAATATAAAAATTGAGTAAGTTATTTTTTTAACATTACTAAGTGACGGTAAAAAAATAACTTGGTACAATTTAACGAGATAAATAAAATCTAAGATAAAGTTGTCTTGCCATATCTTTTAGGATATTTTGGAGCCATTCATCAGTCACAATGCTCGCATTGTTCCTTCTTCATGTCTCCAAACTATCTCAAAAATCTATGGCATAAATTATACCAATTTATTTTTTCACCGTCACTAATCTCCCGATGCCATACCAGTAGCCTAAATCCCTGTGGACTGTAGCCTGATTCGTTAAGGGAGAAAATAAGAGAGAAATTATTAGAAAGATATGGTTGTAAATAACCATGATTATGTTTATGGTGCATATTCCCAAGGTAACGATTGAATAAAAAAATATGATTTATGCATTGTGAATTATAAATTATTTACTACCTTTGCAGCCGATTACCACGATAGGTAATCGGCTTTTTTATTTATCAACAAAAAAGCAGGCTGACTGAGAAAGGTGAATGAAAGTACACGGCTTACAATCTGAAAGCAATGTTTTTACTGTGTAATTAGATAGTGATTACAATGCGATTAAGCCCAAATTACAACGTAATCAGGTACTGATTGCGCAGAGAAGAGGACCGCTCAAAAACTGTAAGCAAATGCTATGCGTTTACTTACGGATTGTAACTATTAGGTGTATAGGCAACAACATTTCTCGTCAGCGGCTTTATTAACAAACCAACAATGCAAAAGACAACTTTTGAACATTGCGAAAGGCTCGTCTTTCGTCACTTTGCCAATAAGAGTTATGCGCTCTTTTCGTGCATCGGACGTGAGGTGCTGATCGGTACACTCAGTGTCGCTACGCTGTCAAATGCCCGTGCTGAGGGCGTGAGCGTCAACACCGCTGTGGCTGACAATAGCCTGGAGCGAGTGGAGCAGAAACTCGACGAGGTCGTAGTGACAGGCTCACGAGCACCGCTGACACAAGCGGAGTCTGCAAAGATTGTCTCTGTCATCACCCGCGACGACATCGACCGTGCGGCGGCAGAGAGTGTGAACGACTTACTAAAACTTGCCCTTGGCGTTGACGTCCGGCAGCGCGGAGGCTTTGGAGTACAAACGGACATTTCCATCGGTGGCGGCACTTACGATCAGGTTGCTATTCTTCTTAACGGTGTAAACATCAGCAACCCACAGACAGGACACCTCAGTGCCGATTTCCCAGTATCACTTGACGACATTGCACGCATCGAGATTATCGAGGGCGCGGCATCACGTGTGTTCGGAGCATCAGCCTTCAACGGTGCCATAAACATTGTGACCAAGTCAGCAGAGCGCAGTGGTGGCAGCGTAGGAGTGGAGGGTGGCAGTTACGGCACGTTTGGTGCTACGGCACGAGGTGCCCTTAGCGGCAAGAACGTGACGAACAGTCTCTCTATTGGTTACAAGCAGAGCGATGGAGGTACCGACAACTCATATTTCCGTAAGTCGCAGGCATTCTATCATGGCAGTTATGCACCAGCATATAAGGAGGGCGAGAGCCACTTGTCACTCGACTGGCAGTTGGGTGCCAACACTATGCGTTATGGTGCCAACACGTTCTATTCCGCAGCCTATCCTAACCAATATGAGAGCAACGCCCGCATCTTTGCAGCAGTAAAGGCAGACGCAGCGACGGCTCTGAAGAGTGGTAGAATGGTACACATAGTGCCTACGGTGTATTGGAACAGGTCTTATGACCATTTCCAACTGATACGAGGCATGGCGACAGGCGAGAACTTTCACCGCACGGACGTGTATGGCCTCTCCGTCAATGCCTATACCGACTGGAAGTTAGGACGCACCGCCTTGGGTGCTGATGTAAGGCAAGAGGGCATACTATCCACCAACCTCGGCAGACCATTGGAGGAAAGTGAGTACGTAAGCGTGATGGGGCACTCTGACAAGAACTACACTAAGCGTGAGCAGCGCACAGACGTTAGTTACTTCCTTGAGCACGACTTCCTGTTGAAGGACTTTACGGCGTCAGTAGGAGTAGTGGCAAACATGAACACCGCTTATAACTCCTCATACCGCCTTTATCCAGGCATAGACCTCAGTTATCGACCTGCAGAGGCATGGAAGTTGACGGCATCGTGGAACATGGCGTTCCGTATGCCAACCTTCACCGACCTCTTCTACAAATCGCCTACGCAGGAAGGCAACAAAGACCTGAAGCCAGAGAAGACACAGTCGCTCCGCATCGGTGCACAGTATCGTGCGAAAGGTGTTGAGGCAAGGCTGACTGCCTTTTACGATTGGGGCAGCGACATGATAGACTGGGTGATGTATACAGCGGAAGACAAGTACCATTCAGCCAACTTTAAGTTGGATAACCGTGGCTATGAGGTCAATGTAGACCTGTTGCCGCGTGAGGTGTGGAGCACCAATCCTATTACGAGGGTGCGTCTTGGCTACGCTTACATAGACCAGGCACGTAAGGACGACGTGGCGTTCTATAAGTCAAACTACGCCATGGAGTACCTTCGCCATAAGTTTGTGGCGGGCATAGACCACCGTATCGTGAGCCATCTCAGTGCATCGTGGTCCTTCCGTTGGCAGCAGCGCATGGGGTCTTATATTATATATGAGAACAATAAATCAACGGGTGTGGCAAAACCATACACACCGTTCGGACTGCTCGATGTGAAACTGATGTGGACGGAGCAGCGTTATGAACTAAGTCTCGCCATGAACAACCTCACGTCATACAAGTATTATGACCTCGGCAACGTGCCACAGCCAGGCTTCTGGCTCATGGCTGGAGCGAAAGTGAAGTTTTGAATAATTCATAATGCATGGTTCATAATTCAGCGTAGGGCTTTGATTTAATTCATAATGCATGGTTCATAATTGGGCTTTGCAATATGAGTATATAGATAAAAACGGTAAAAGGGCTATCTTCAGCATTGGAGATAGCCCTTTTACTATGGTGAGTAATAAAATATTATGAATTATGCGTTATGCGTTATGAATTGACAACGACCATCTTTTGTGCTACATTATTAACAAAATAGTCCATTTCATCGTATGTATCGAAGCGAAAAGTCATGCTGCCGATAGTGTCGCCACCATTATGAAAACGCTGAACCCTATCGCCAATGTTGCGGAACATGAACGTGTGGCAGAGGTTCTCCTTGTATTTCTCTGGAACATTAACACCTTTTAGCGTGCCGTCATGTTGTGCATGAAGCACTACGGCAGCCGCATATCCAGTGTAATTCCATGCTGGCACGGTTACGGGTTCGCCCAAAGCAGCCTGCACCGTCAATGCGGTAAGGTCAACACCCGTCACCTCTTGCAGGGCGAAACCTATGAGATTGCCACCGTTGCGAGGCCCTATCTCCATGATATAAACCTCACCGTCAGTGCCAACCATGTATTCTACGTTGCACGGTCCTTGCCTGTAACCCAGTGCGGTGATAATCTCCTGCACCAGTCTTTGCGCTTTTTCAACGTATTCTTTACGCAACATAGAGGGGAAGGTAAGCACCGCTGGCACGTATGGCGCAATGGGGTCTTTGTGCTGGTCGCCCACTCCCCAGAAGGCAACGCGTCCATCTACGACAAAGATGTCACCGTCTTGTTGCAACTCCTTGCGTTCAATGAACTGCTCAATGATGACCGTTCCTTCAGCGGAATAATCCATTGACTCCTGCCAGTGCAGTCTTATGTCGTCATCTTCAGTCACCTTAAAGGCTCCTTTACTGCCTGCCGAGTCAACAGGTTTCATCATTGCCGTGCCGTCAAGAGTATGAAAAAATGCTATAGCCTCGTTCATGTCGCTAAACCCTTTGCCCTTAGGTGTTGGGAAGCCATGGTCAAGGAGAAACTGGCGAAAGAGGTTTTTATGCGTCATTATCTCCACGGTATGATATGGACTGCCTGGCAATGACATTGCTTCTGTTACGTAAGCAGCAACTGGTGCGAGCACGTCAGAGGTGTAAGGTATGATGCCGTCAATCCTCAGTCGTTGTGCTTCTCGCAGCACCGCCGCCTTGTCAATGATGTCGACAGAACAGTATTCGTCGGCGATGACGTGACCAGGATTGTCTGGGTGTAGGTCAGTGCTGATGGTGTAGTAACCGAGACGATTGGCTGTCTTGGTGGCTTCAGCCTGCACACTGTTACCTCCGAGAATCATAATGCGTTTCTTTTTCATGCCTTTCTGTATCGGATGTAAGAGTAAAGTGTCGTCAGTAGTGTTAGGAATGTACCTGTTGCCCAGTATGCGATGCCATCAAGCAGGTGACAACAAGCGTAGGTCAGGCACAAAAGCAGGGTGAAAGCACATAGTGATATGATTCTGTTGATGCCGAAGGAGACGCCATACTTCCACTTCGATATGCCGATAACGAGCAGCATATCTATGGCGTTCTGAACGGTAAGTGCCACGCCCATGCCCGTAAGACCGTAATAGTAGTAGCCTGCTATGACAAGAAGAATGTCAATGGCACCTATGGTGTTGATAGCAAGGAAAGTCTTGTTGTCGCCTGCCGCTAACGACATATAGGCGTTAGGCAGATATACGGCGCGGAAGAGTAGGCCTACAGCGGTAATCTGTGTCATAGGTATGATGCTCTCAAACTCACCACTCAGCAGCAGAGGTACCATGACTGGCAACAGCACAATGGCAGCTGTGAGAAGTGGAGTGATAAGAATCAGCGTCACGTCCTGTTGCTTTAGTAGCGTCTCAGCGCGCGCCTTACTGTCGGTAATGATGCCCGACAGTCGAGGAAAGTAGTCTGTCTCCATAGCAGCGAATACCATGCCAGCGTAGGTCATGGTAAGGGAGTAACCAGCGTTATACAGTCCTACCACCTCAAGCGAGGCGTAGTTGTTGAGCCATGCCTGTATGCCGAGAAGTGAGACGTGGCCTATGATGCTGCATACCACGAAGTTGAAGCCTACGGAAAGCATCTTGCTGCCTTTGCCGAGTGCCTTTCTGTTGAATACAAAACGTAGTTTCTCTGCCCTGTTGCTGTATGCGCAGGTGAGTGTCATGCAGGCAAACGTGAAGGCGACAAGTGCTGGGAGCACACCGTTGACGCCCCATACGTAGTATATAGGCAGTGTGACGACCAACCCCATCACTACATTGAGCAGAGATACCAAGGCGAGCCAGCGCAGCTTGCGTAGCCCCTTCAGCACGGCAAGCTCACCACACGTCACGGTGCTGAAGCCTACTGCTGGTGATAAGAGGGCGTAGCCCCACGTGTGGTCGTAGTCGCTGAAAGTGAAAAGAGATAGCGGTGCTGCGAAGACAAGGCACAGCAGGGTGCCGAAAAGGGCGAGTATCACGACCCAAGAGCGTAGCAGAGCAACCTCGTTAGAGAGATGGCTGCGTAACGTATCGTGGTTGGCAGTGCCCTTACAGTCTTCCAACTCCTCGTAGGCTTTAGAGATACCGCGCACACCGCTCACGTCAAGTCCGAGGTTGGAGGTGCTGTGTAGCAGTTCGCGAGTCTCGTTATAGATAGAGTTAAGACCTACGCCCTCGGCACCGAGGAGTATCGCTACAATTTTTGTGCGTATTATGTTAAGAAGAATACTAAGTCCCTGCACGCTGCCGAAGAGACTTGTGGTTTTCAGTATTACGTTGTATTTATTGTCTCGCATGAGTTTTGGGGGTACTAAGAGAGGGTGGGTACTACACTCCGTTAAGTTTGCCTTCACGTATCATTTTGCGGTATTCCTTATAGTTACGTATATAGTCGGCTTCGTCATAATAGTCTGAAGCCAGAACCATACATACCGATCCAGAAGAGAAATCATCTAATGTTCGCCATACGCCAGGGTATATCAGTAGTCCTTCCCAAGGGTGGTTGAGCATAAAAGTCTTTTTCTCCTTGCCGTTGTCTAATGTAACATGAAATGAGCCACTGGTGGCAACGAGAAACTCGTAAATCTCTTTATGGGCGTGACCACCGCGACTTCCGCCTCCTGGAACATCGTACGTCCAGTATATTCTCTTTACTTCAAAAGGCACGTTCCTTTCCTGCTCGCAGACAGTAAGGTTACCTCTTGGGTCGGAGATTTTGGGTAATTCAATTATTTTGCCTAACATTTGTCTCTTGTTTTGTAAGTAAGTGTTCAAAATTATTTTAATATTTAATATAGGCTATTTTGAGGTAGCAGGATTCACTGTTTGAGTGAGCAATGCAAGTATTGTGACCAAAAACAGGGAAAGCTGATGCCCAAAAGAGACTGTATTAAATATTCACAATAATACAAGAATATAAACTTACTCATTTATAAAAATTATTTTGACTATTTATTTAAGTTACTCAAATTTCAGATTTAGTTCAAAGCGGGCTGAAAGCCCAATGAGCGCATAGCCCAGGGCAAGCGTAGCGACACCCTGGGTGTTGTCGTATTATCAAAGGTACGCTCTGCAAGAGCAAAAGCGTTAATCCTTAAACACGTATTCCTTGTTGTAATCCACTCCATATGATTCTAACATTTTTTGCGACTCATCTTGAAACTACATTTTCTTGTGATGCATACCTTGATACTTCTCAATGACTGTGCCACATTTATAACGCTTTTGCTCTTTCAGAGCGTTGATGATATGTTGTTCGATATTCATCCCCAGGGTGTCGCTACGCTTGCCCTGGGCTATGCGCTTGTTGGGCTTTCAGCCCGTACCTGCCTAAATCTGCAATCCTCTGCAAACTTAGAGAAACTTCTGTAAGTAAGTGATTAATGGATGTCTTGCTGATAGTATCAATGGTATTTACATGCCAGTCGAACATTCTTGGGTTATAGCTTGACATGGCTAAAGCTCAATCAGATACCTCTTGTATGCCACTCCTCTCGCTCCGAAGTGTTCTTTGTAGGTATTAAGGGACTTGTTCAGTATTTTACCGTGCTCTTCATTGCTTGTGCCTAAGTCGAAATAGTGTATCTGCGGCATCTCTTTATAGTGGTTGATGAGGGCAGAATAAAGGAAGTCTTGGGCACCAATGCTCTGTCCTTGCTCTGATGCGGAACTGTATTGTAGATGAGCTACCTGACGGAATATATAAACAACGGTTCCCGCAAGAATCTCATTTGTTGGCGAAACAGCGGTACAACAGCGTATGTTTTCGGGAAAACGGCTTTGCAACAGCGTTATCTCTTCAAGTGAGTGAACAGGTTGCGCACCGTATTTGTTCTCCAAATTCCTGCAAAGTATGGGCCAGAAGACCTGTAAAGGCGTGTTCGTATCAACTCTTACGTCATCTTTTTTTAGTTTGTTTGCGATGTAACGTCGACTGCTGTCGATTCTTAATGGTTGCTGGGCACGATAATCTATTGTGCTGCTTAGGTTACATTCAATGAGTCTTGCGCCGTTTTTCCAAAGGAAATATTCTTCCTCTTGGGTGGGAATGTCGTGATAAATGGTCGGTACAGGCTTGTAAAACCACTTCTTGAAGCCTTGCTCTCGAAGATAGGCTTTGGTAACATCGAACATTGCTTCCACCTCATAAGCGTGGGTAGATGGTGCCAAGATGAATCCTCCGTATGTCAATCCCTGATGGCTGTGCAACTCATCACCGATGGCATTGCATGGCATTACTGCCACAATCTTCCCTTTCTCGTTGCGGTAAATCAGCGAATTATCACGGAAACGGTCGCTATGATAATCCATGTAGCCACGCAAAAAGAGAAATGTTCCGTTGCGGGAAGTACGCACAAAGGAATCCCATTGTGACGCTTGTTCTGCTGAATATGGTGAGATGTAAATCATTTTAACGACAAAATTAAAAAAAAAAATCCAATCAAACAAGTTATTCGTCTTTTTTTGTTAACTTTGCATTTATGAAGAAGTTGATTTTTTTGCTGGTGTTATCCTTAGTTCTTTGTGCCTGCGGCGGACAGTCGTCGGGTGGGGAAGACTTGGACACTTCGAAGATAGAGAAACCAGATTCTGAAAGCATTGTTGAGCTTGCTGCTGTCATGGGGAGAGACCTGGCACGCTTCTTGCGTGACGACGACATTCAGTCGGCTGCGGCATTGTGCGAGGAGGGACTTGATAACCTGATGTATTTTAGGGAAATAGGCGACGATGTATCGGCTGATATATATGCCAGTTCGCTGCATAAGTTCGTAAAGAAACACTATGACGATATGGAGGATATGGCGACGCAGAACTACATAGTGAAGCAGTTTATGGCTGCTGTAGGCGACTCTGCTATCCTTAATGCGAGAAGAAGGCGTTGGCCGCAGGAGGAAGAGATAAGGCATGAGCCTACGGTTGAGGATGATGGTCCTGCTCCGTCGCGTCCATCCGTAAGACACTTGAGGAAAAATGAGAATGGCGATGCTGATGAGAATGGGGAGAATAACGCAGGATATGACCGCCCAGGAGTGCGTTCGAGAGAGAAGAAGGCGGTGCAAAAAACAGAGAGTGCTGCGCAGAAACCAAAGGAGGCGAACAATAAAACTGGTGCGGTAAGGCAAACGTCACAGAGAGATAAAACGGCAAAACCGCAGCAGTATAAAAAGGATGCGCAGAAAAAGCAAAACACTAACACTGCAAACGCGACGGCATCAACACAAGACGGAAAGAAAAAGACTGTCGCAAGGAATAGTAACACAAGTAAGAAGAAAGATCCAATAATAGTAAAATGCAAGAAAACATCAACGGGCAAAGCAACGAAGGACAATGGAGGGGCTGCGTCCTCGCAGTGGTATCTGGTGCGTCCTTTGGACTGATACCAATGTTTACTATTCCAGTTATTGCTGCTGGGATGGGGTATATAAGTACAATATTTTATAGATTCTTGTTCGGCTCGCTGTTTATGCTGGCATTTTTGCTGTATAGGCAGGTGTCGTTACGCATAACATGGGGTGACTTCTGGCGTGTCTCGCTGTTGTCATCGCTGTATATAGTGTGTGCGTGGACGTTGTTTGCGAGTTATGACTATATCTCTTCTGGTGTGGCGACATCGTTTGTATATACCAATCCTCTATGGTGCTCGGTAATAGGACTGTTATTTCTTAGGGAACGAATGACGTGGCGTAAGTTTATCTCTTTGGTGCTGACGACGCTTGGAGTGATGTTGCTGTCGGGCTTTTTTGCTGACGACGCACGTTTTTCTGCTATTGGTGTGGCGTTAGGTTTGTGTTCGGGAATAGGCTACGGAGCGTATCTTGTGATGCTGCCAAGGCTGAAGATAAACAAGATGCCGAGCTTGAAGCTGACGTTTTATATCTTTTTTATAGCCCTGATAATACTCTTCCTGTACGCTATGATAGTGGAGGGAGGCATAGATGAAGTGCCAAACACTAAGTCGTGGATAGACCTCATGCTGTTGGGGCTGTTGCCTACTGCGTTTAGTAATATCTGTGTTACCATGGCATTGCGCCTTGTTGACACTACTGTAGTGGCGATATTGGGTGCTTTTGAGCCTTTTACGGCTATGGTGGTAGGTGTAGTAATGTTTGGAGAGCCGTGTGGCGTAGCTACGGTCACTGGTGGATTGATGGTGCTGGCGGCTGTAACGATACTTACATGGCGTAAGAGGAAAGGTAATAAAAACACAATAAGCAAATAGCTTGGGGGGACAATTGTTATCAATAATTGTGGAGGTGGTAATTTATAAAACCACATTATTGCGGATGATAATAATAAAGACGCCTTGCTTTGTGTACCGATATGGTGCGTAAAGCAAGGCGTCTTTTTTGTGGTTTAAGTAAGTGTTACCAGTTATTTTAATATTTAATATTGGCTATTTTGAGGCAGCTGGTTTAACTGTTTGAGAGAGTAATACGAGCATCGTGACCGAAAACAGTGGAAGCTGATGACCAAACGATACAGTATTAAATATTCTCAATAATACGAGAACATTAACTTACTCTTTTATAATAATAAGTAAGTGTTCAAAATTATTTTAATATTTTATATTGGCTATTTTGAGGCAGCTGGTTTAACTGTATGAGAGAGCAATGCGAGCATTGTGACTGGAAACAGTGGAAGCTGATGACCAAACGATACAGTATTAAATATTCTCAATAATACGAGAACATTAACTTGCCTATTTATAATAATAATTTTGAATACTTACTTAATATAGAATACTTACTTGTTACTTAACGAGTACTACGAGGTACTTACTTGTGCTCCAGAATAGTTGAGGATTGGTGATGCGTAGCACGTACATACGCTGTGCGTCAGGCTGAAGGGTGTAGCTGTTGGAAGGGTGGGAGGTCAGCATACGTACTGATTTGGAGTACAGCTTTATCTCTTTATCAACGCGAATGTCTATCTTTGTGAAGTAGCTCTTGTTGAAGTTAGACTGTAATACCTTACCTTTCTGGTAGATGTTCTGTTCCTGTAGCTCTTTCTTAGTACCGAAAACGTACCATGCACTGTGCAGTTGAGCGTCTTGATTGTTTATTGTCTCTGTCTTGCGAGCTGTCTCTTCACGTAGCTCTGACACGTCAGAATTGAGGGAGTTAACGGTGTTGTCGAGTTCGGCTATCTTGATGTCTTTCTCTTGAAGTTCCGCACGTAGCTGTTGCAACTCATTGTTTTTATTCTCTAATTCCTTGGTGAAATTGCTTATGGTGCGGCGCAGTTCTTCTGAGCGTGAGCTGCCTTCGCGCACCTGCTGTTGCAGTCTTGCTATAAGTTCGCGGTTGTGTTGCATACGTTGTTGTATGTTACGTATGCTCTCTCTTATCTGTTCGGACTTGTTAGTGGCTTCGCCGTCCTTTATAACGCTAACTTTCTTTTCAGCGGCTTCTATGAGTCTGAATCCTTCTTGTATCTCGTTGAAGGTTGACATGACGTCGTTTAGCTCGTTGTCTTTTTGGTCTATGATGCGCTGTAGTGAGTCGATGCGTACGTCGGTGGCTGTGGGTTGGGCAGGTTCTTTCTTGTCCTGACAGCTGGCGAACATTGCCATCGCCATAGCTATTATAATAAGTTTTTTCATAGTATTCCTTTCTTAGTATTTGTATTGGAAATATTTAGTGACGCTGATAAAATAATTTGGTATAGTTTATGTCATAGTTTTTTGAGACGGTTTGGAGGCATGAAGATGGAGCAATGACACGTATTGTGACTGATGAATGGCTCCAAAATATCCAAAAAGTTATGAAAAGGAAACTATATTTATTATGTAATTAACTCCGTTAAAATTGTACCAAGTTATTTTTTTACCATTACTTAGTTCAGTGGAACGTCGAATTCTTCTACGTTGCTGAAAACTTCTCCGTTGCGTGTTACGCTTAGTTTGAAGTGTGCCGTACCAGTCTTTAGGTTTTTCTGGGCACTGATAAAGGCGGTGTAGCGTACTGCTCTGCGTGGTGCTATGCTCTCTATCATGATGGAGGGAGATACAAGAAGGCGTTTGTTGCCTGTCGTTTCCTGTACCATCGGTACGATATTATCCCATTGCGAGTCTGTCACATTACGTATCTCGAAGACAATCTTCGCAACTTCGCCTTGTGATATGTGTACGGTATTGTTGCTGTTGATGAATGAGATGTTCTCAATGCGTATGTTCGTGGCATACTTAACTATTGGTCTTTGAGGCTGTTGGCTACTGGTGGAGTCCATTGTGATGACGTCATTGTATATGGGTTCGTCAGAACGCTGTGCGGGATCGTAGGCAGAGTAGTCTGCATCGTAGTTGTTGTTGGAACTACGTG
>CAKQDQ010000070.1 GCA_934229335.1 uncultured Prevotella sp. | reverse complement strand
GCCTTACGTAGGGTAAGCTCATAGCCATGTAGCTCAAACTGCATTGGGTCGCCCATGGGAGCGAACTTACGCAGTGTGACGGTAGCACCGGGAATGAGTCCCATGTCAAGGAAATGCTGGCGCAAGGAGCCTTCGCCGCCTACGCTGTCGATATGGGCTGATTGATGAATATTTAGTTCTGAGAGGGTCATTGTTTTTGAAATTATTATTTAATAAATATGATTACAGTGCTGGGTGATGATTCAAAATATCCCCTCGTTAGCATTTCTTTTCAAGGGATGTATCTAATTACCTAACGAACGCATCCCTATTGCACGACGAAGTGGTAGTTATCACTATGCGATTCCATAGCTTTGCTCTCGCCCTTATTGACGTTCTAATGTAATCATACATATATTTTTTTTTGTCTTTTCCAATTGCAAAGTTACTGCTTTTTTCTGTAACTACACAGGCATTGGTAGTATTTAACGCTGTCTCTACGATGAGAAATAATGTAAATACCAACATTTAGGTAATTCTGATAGATACGAATAATGCCTCTATATCAGCCTAACGTGTCAGCGCAAACGTGATGCTACGCTGAGTTGTAAGCCTGATATAGAGGCATTGCCTACTACGTTCTACGTATTAACGTATTACGTACTTAAATAATTTACAGAAGTTTGGGTAAAGAAGTACGGGCTGAAAGCCCAATGAGCACATAGCCCAGGGCAACACCCTGGGGAGGCATTCGTTAGGGATGTCGCCCTGAAAGGGCAAAAGCATTACATTATTTCAAGCTTTTGCCCTTACAGGGCGAAATTTCACTGGGAATCGGTTACCCAGGGTGTCGCTTCGCTTGCCCTGGGCTATGGGCTTGTTGGGCTTTCAGCCCGTTCCTGCCTATATCCGAAACTTAAATGAATCATATTACAGTTTGCTACCGTAACAGAGGTCGCCTGCATCGCCAAAACCTGGCACGATGTACTTATGCTCGTTTAGTCCCTCGTCTATTGACGCGCACCATATTGTGGTTTTGTCGTCTGGGAAGGTGTTGCGAACGTGCTCTATGCCCTCTGGCGCGGCAAGTACACAGGCTACGTGAATGTGTTTCGGTGTGCCCTTAGTGAGTATGGCCTTTAAGCCCATCTCCATACTGATGCCTGTGGCAAGCATAGGGTCGGCGATGATGAGTGTCTTGCCATCTATCTCTGGTGTGGCGAGATACTCTATGTGTACGCCTACCTCGGTGTGCGCCTGGTTGGTGTATTCGCGATAGGCACTGACAAAAGCATTGCCTGAATGGTCAAAGACGTTGAGGAATCCCTCATGGAAGGGCAGTCCCGCACGGAAGATTGTTCCGATGACTATCTTGTCGATAGGGAAGTTAAGGGTAGCCACACCAAGTGGTGTAGCGATGTCACGCTTCTCGTAGTCTAAGGTCTTTGAGATTTCAAATGCCTCATACTCGCCTATTCTCTTGATATTATTACGGAAGAGCAGACGGTTTTGCTGATACTCACAGTCTCTCATCTCTGCGAGGTAACGGTTGATGATAGAGTCTTGCGCGCTAAGGTTGTTTATCTTCATTGCTTTCTTGTTGTTTTATTTCTTACACTTGTTCTTACATTTCAGCGGTGCTACGCCCTCATGTGTGGGTACTACGGGGATGATGTTGCCTTTCTTGTCGAACAGCATACGGTCGATGCATACCTCGCGGTGTACGCCAGGACCACCGCCTTCGCGCTTGTTTACGAAGTTCTTGTTAATGCGGTGATATACGATGTACCACTCGTCTTTGCCTGGTATCTGCAAGATGCTGTTGTGGGCTGTGCCGTATATCTCTTTCTCTGGCACTTGCTTCAGCACGTTGTAGTGCTCTGGGTCGATGGTGAAGGGACCGAGCGGGTTCTTGGCTGTAGCGTAGCAGACGTGGTAGTTGGGTGAGCCAGTGTCGTCAACAGACCACTGCATGTAGTACTTTCCCTTGCGGTAGAACACGTATGTCGCTTCGCGGTAAGCCCATGTCTGTAGGTTTCCGCCCTTTGGCGTGAGGTCAACGGTGGTCTCTTTCTTTATTGACATCATGTCGTCGTTGAGTTCTGCTCCTGCTGCGAAGCCATTACCCCAGTAGAGGTAGTACTTGCCGCTCTTAGGGTCTTGGAACACGTCGACGTCGATTGCCTGTCCACCCTTGCGCGAGGCTGGTCTGTCGGCATCGGTAACGATAGCATGGTCGAGTGCGGTGAAGGGGCCTACGGGGTCGTTGCTGACGGCTACGCTTATCTCCTTGCGGTTGCTCTTGGGGTTGTGGGCAGAGAAGTAGAAGTAGTACTTGTATGTACCGTCTTTCTGCTTGCGCTCTATGATGCATGGTGCCCAGGCGTTGCCTGTTGCCCATGGCACTTGCTCGCTTTTCACGTCGAGCATTATGCCCTCGTCTTTCCATGTCTTGAGGTCGCATGATGAGAAGACGGTGAAGTAGTAACCTCCCCACCCCGGCACACCGTCGGTGGTGGAATAGATGTAGTATTTCTTTGTCTTGTTAGAGTAAAGCACCTCTGGGTCGGCATGGAAACCGGGGAGTATGGGCTGTCCCTGCTGCATCTTCACGCAGCACTCTGGGGTCTTTGCTGTGCCTGCCTCGGTGAGGCTTTGTGCATTGGCTGTGCCGCAGAGGGTGAATGTCAACGCAGCGGCAAGTGTTGAGATTGTTTTTAGCATAGTAATTGTTTAGTTGTTTAGTGGTTTGGTGGTTTAGTTAATGGCTGATGGTTGAAGGTTATTACTCATTCCACTATGCCACCAAACAACCAAACCACTAAACCACACATAATTTGGTCGCTTAGTTGTTTTGCGTTAGGTTAATAACTCTTTCTACCTAACGACCAAACGACTAAACGACCGAACCTG
Organism: uncultured Prevotella sp.; assembly: GCA_934229335.1. Classification (GTDB taxonomy): domain Bacteria; phylum Bacteroidota; class Bacteroidia; order Bacteroidales; family Bacteroidaceae; genus Prevotella. The sequence continues at coordinate 9,551 of CAKQDQ010000070.1, read as the reverse complement.
TAATCATTCTTAGTTATTGAAATAGTAAATGAATATTGCGATACCTTCTATCGCCTTCTTTCCTGTCTCCTTTACATTCATGGTGAACTTTACTTCTGTCTTTACGGCTCCGCGAAGGTTGGCGATGCTGTGGAGCGATGTGGTGAGCGAAAGGCTCTGCCCTGAGAGTACTGGCGTGCCAAACTTCATCTTGTCGATGCCGTAGTTAACGAGCATCTTAACGTTCTTTACGTCTACTATCTGGTTCCAGAGGTATGGCAACACTGAGAGTGTAAGGTAACCGTGGGCTATGGTTGTACCAAACTGGCTCTCTTTTTTTGCCTTCTCTGTGTCTACGTGTATCCACTGATGGTCGAGCGTAGCATCGGCAAAGAGGTTGATGCGCTCTTGTGTTAGCTGAATGTAGTCTGATGTGCCGAGCACCTTGCCTTCGTACTGTGCGAAGTCTTCGTAAGATGTGATTGTAAGCATATTTCTTTGTTGTCTTTAATATTTTTTATGTAGGATGAGGAATGATGGATGGATGATATTTACAGAGAAGATGCCTGTTCTTTTTCTGTCTATCTCTATTATTTCTTTTGTCTATCCCTATTATTCCTTTTGTCTATCCCTATTATTACTTTTCTCTATCCCTATTATTCCATTATATTTTCTGTGGTTACTATTCTATATCCGCTCTCGGTCTGGGGGGGGCATAACGGTTGTCGGCGTCTAATGACACTGACACTACAGTGCCTTCGCCTTCCTGTGAATAGAGGTCTATGCGAGCTCCCATAGCGTCGGCAATGCTTTTGCAGAGTGCCAAGCCAAGACCCATACCTTGTACGAACTCGTCGAGCTTTACGAAGCGACGGAATATCTCTTTCTGCTTCTCCTTGGAGATGCCGCAACCTGTGTCTCGACAGTAGACGGTGAGCGTTCCCTCGGTGTAACGGTAGCCTATGTGTACAAAGCCTTTCTGTGTAAACTTAGAGGCGTTGTTGACTACTATGTCGAGCATCTGCATTATTCTCTCTGCATCAACGTCGAGCATCAACGTGCGCATAGGTGTGTCTATACGGTATGACACATCTGGATTTACCATGTAACGGCGCATCTCTTCTGCTCCCTGACGGAAGGCTTTGGCAAAGTCTACATGACGAGGACGTATCTTCAAACCCTCGGTGTCGATGGTGGAGAGGTGGAGTATGTTGTCGATAAGGCATATCAGCATGGTGCAGTTGTGATCCATGATGTCTATGTACTCCTTCTTCTCTTCCTCTGTGGTGAGGAATGACATTATCTCCGCAAAGCCATTGATGGCATTAAGTGGTGTTCGCAGCTCATGGGTCATGTTAGAAAGGAACACTGCCTTCTGCTTTCCTGACTCAAGAGCCTTCTCTGTCTGCTCGCGTAGCTTGTTCCGTGTCTCTACAAGCTCGGTGATGTCGCAGCGTATACCGAATACGCCTTTGTAGTTGCCTTGATCATCGTAGTCGGGGATAAGGTGAATATCATACCAGCCGCAGGGGTTGTCTACGTGTACTCCACTGAGCTGACGCACTACGTGTATGGGCTGTGTGATATAACGCGCTGGATTTTCTAAGGCTGCGAGTATGTCGGCTTTGTCGTTTTCGCCCACACGCTTGATGTATTCCGTAAATGGCACGCTCTTGTCGAAGAGGTTACGCACGGAGACTTCCAAATAGTCATTGCCTACCTCCCACTTGAAAGGATACATCTTGTTGCGTTCCATCACGAACCTCAACTCTGCCTGATACTTGTGTAGCTCTTTCTTCACGGTTGCCATATTGACGTCTGTATCCTTGAAGTCGCTGTAGAGCGAACGTGCGAGTGCCTTGTCATAGAGTGTCATCACGTAGCCTTCGTTATGGTGGGCTTCGCTATAGACGGTGCGCAGACGTATCTCCGCGGCTGACTTTAGGTTGAGTTCTGGTATGTCTATCGGTGCGCAGAAGTATGTGTCCATATTCTTCTCAAGCATCACACCGTTGAACTTGATGCACAACTCGTAAAGGCTTGTCTCGTTTAGGAATGTCTCGCCACGCTGAGAGCCTCCCTTGTTGAAGAACTCTATCATGTGCTTGTTAGCGTGTACGAGCTTTCCTTTGGCGTTATAATAGGCGCGTCCAACGTTGGAGATGTCTGTTATGCTGGAATATTCGCTAAGCACCTTGGCAAGCCTCAGTTGCTCGTCCTTATGCTCTGTCTCGTCATTGATGACCATATAGACGTAGAGTGGCTTCCTACCATGTGACTTTACAGCGGAATATATCACCATGTTGTACCACCTGCCGTCCTTGTCGTTGTAGCGTTTCATACGCAATTTTATCTTCGGCAGGTTGGTTATGCCGTTGTCTATCTTGTTTTTCGCGTCGAGCATCTTGTAGACATCGTCAGGATGTGACAGCTTCATCAGCTCGTTCAGCGGCATACCTTTTGCCGGTATGAAGTCGCCAGAGATGTTATAGCAATAGCCCTTACGTATCGATACAGCTATGAGCTGGCTGTGAGCAGCTTGTATTCCGATATTCATCATGCTGTAGAACTCACGCTTCAGCCTGTTAGGCAACGTGCTGCGTAGCAACAGGAATATCACTATGATGATGGCAACGACGAGCATGGCAAAGATGATTACCTCTGCACTCAGCGACTTACGCTCTGAGTTCTGTGAGTCCATCCAGCGCGAGTAGTCTGTCTCGTAATGGTTGGTGGCTTGCAGATGCTGTATGGTGAGGTCAAGATCGTGGAGCAACAGTGTGTCTCTTGAGTAGAAAAAGAGGTGTCCCTGCGGCACATCTATGCGCTCTATCGTTACCAAGTGTTCTACATTATATTTGTGTACCATGGCCTGCAGTGCCATCTCGTCCCATACATAGAACTTGTTAGCACCGTCTTTCACAATCATATTGAGTGCAACAGAGGGGGCTTGGCTCTCTATTGTGAACGGAACATCGTCATTAAAATATCTGTTAAGATAGTAATACGAGTAGCTGTTACTGTTCACCATCACTGTATCTTCCTTGTCGAGCAACATGATACTGCGCATCATCTTGTTCTTCTTGCTACGCATTACAGCCACGTTATAGTCTGCAACGATAGCTTTTCCGTGCTTGATGCCACTTATTTCAGGCAGGTTGTCAATGTCGATGATTAGCGTTGCGTTGCCATTGAGGAGCTGTTTGTGCGTATCTTCCCTCGACATCATCTTTATCACGTAAGGCACTCGGAATGTTCTGAAGACTTGTTCTACCACGTCAATCAACATTCCCTTTGGCGTTCCGTTGTCACTGTAATAAGAGAATGGCGCAAACGCCCAGTCCATCGCTACTACTATAGGATGTTTCTTGGTGTACCTTATGGCGTGAGGCGATACGGTGCGGTATATTTTCTGCTCCTGCTCATAACTATATGGCATCACCTTCACAGGTCGATCCATATCGGAATCAGACTCCGATATTTGCTCCTGGGCTTGCACTGTAACTGTTGTCGCGGCGAACAACGCCACGACCGTTAACAGTTGTTTAAGCATTATGGTGATGTTTCTAATCATTTATTGTTGGTTGCTTTTCGCGATAAGTAAAACGCTACAGCCTAAGTGCATTATGATTTACATGAAAGCCATGGGTATGATAATGACTATCTGTCCCATTAGCTCTTCGCCTCCTTAGCTGCCTATAATGTCATAAAGGTATTACAGCCACGGTGCCGTTACCCTGCGTTGCTCTCCTGCATTGCGCCTTCCACATCGTCTGCGATGTCTTCTTCCGCAGACTCCGTTGAGTCGTATGCCTGCAGACCGATACGTATGTATATTGACGTGCCGCGACCAGGCTCACTCTCTACGTCTAATGTGCCTCCACCCAGACCTACCAGTGCTTTACAGATAGGCATTTCAAGACCTGACAGGTACACGGTACGCTCACTAACGTTCAACTCTTCACCGATATGCGGCTCAAAGAGATGTGACATAATGCTTGGTGGTATGCCCTGACCGTTGTCTTGTACCACAAATGACATTACGCCCTTGACGTACATATAACGCACTACGATGTGACCTATATTGGTGTAACGGGCGGATAACGCTATTACCTCATGCAGTATTCGCTTGAGTAGCACTGGGTCCACGTTGAGCATCAGTTTCTCATAGGTATTCTCTACCGTATGGGTAACATTGGCAGAGGGGTACTCCGCCATCGTCTCCTGCGCTGTTTGCAGGAACAATGGCACGAAGTCTGTCGGCTCACGTCTTATGGTTAACATTCCCGCCTCTATGCGTGAGAGCAGCAATGTATCGTCAGAGAGCTTTATAAGGCGTCGTATATTGCCCGTAATGTTGCCTATGATGTCGTTCTGCACCTCTGTGCTGACACCGTTAGCAAGCCTTGATATACTCTGACTGATATTGATAAGCGGCTGGCGCAGCGAGTAAGAGGTATTCTTCAAGAAGTCGCTCTTCAGGCGTTCTGCTTCCTGTACCACTGCCATCTCTGCGTCTAACTTCTTTTGTGCATACACTGACACGGTGATGTCGCGGCAGGTTCCGAAGTATGTTACCACGGCACCGTTACTGTCGTAGTCTGGTCTTACGTCGAAATGGAAGTAGCGTTGCTCTCCGCGCTCATTGCGCATATATGTCTTTACGTCTATGGTGATGTCGCCTCTGGTACGTGTGTCGAGCTTACGGAACACCTTAAAGACGCGCTTGATATAGTTAGCGTCTACATACTCCAGAAGGTTTACCTGTGAGAACGTAGGACGATGCTTCGAGTCTCGGTCATAAACCACGAGTTCCTTGCTGCTTGGGTTATAGCCTATCATCCATATATCAGACACTCCGAGGGTGTAGTCCCGACGCTTATGCAGTGTGTTACACTCCACACTGAGAGCCTTTACCTGCTGCTGTCTGTGCAACAGCTTCCTCTGTCCACGTATTTCATCAGTACGGTTATTGATGAAGAGCATGTAGCTGATAGGCTTTCCTGTACTCTCTACACTCTTTACAAGATGTACTTCGTAGTAGCCATCGTAGCCTTCTTCTTTCTTGCCGTCATTATCTTCATTACTATCATAATATCCCTGCATGGCATACGGTTTATGCTTGAAGAACTTACTTCTTGCGTATTTTACGGTCTGCAGGTCTCTGTTATGCACAATATGGGTGAAGCGTAGGTCGACAGGACAGTTGTCTATGTCGATGTCACGAAGCAAGTCTACATCGTATATACTGTAGTTTTCAGCGAAGAACGCCTCTGGGTCGCTAATACCAAGGCGGTCTAAACCTACCTCATTAATGGCAACCAACTTGCCTGACTCGTTAAATCGCATCACAGTACCGCGTGCCATAGCGAAGGCGGTGCTGTAACGTTGCTGCAACACCTTCATATTGTCAAGCACTGCCTTACTGCCTGTGATGTCGTACTGAACGCCACACACCAGGTATATCTTGCCGTATTCATCGTACATCTCCTGCATTGTTACCTCTACGTCAAGAGTCTTGCTGTGGTCGTCGAATGATATACAGTGTAGATTCTCCTTCACTGGTCCCCTAACTCCGCTAAGCATATCTATGACGTGCGAGTGGATGACATTGAAATCATCATCAGGATAGAAGCGTGAAAATTCGAAAGAGCTGTAGTATCTATCTGTTACACCATCGTTGGTCATCCATGCATAGCGATGCTTCTCTGGAAAATATACCCACACCTTGCTCTTGTTAGAAAGGAGCACAAGCTCTAACTGTCGGCGCACTTCTCGCAGAGTCTTCCGTGAATATATACGCTGGAAGCGTGACGCTACGTAGAAGAGGAGTATTATCAGCAGTGTTCCTCCAAGCAATGTCAGCAGGATGTTGGTATAGCTGTTCTCCGTCGTCTTTGTCTCTGGATAGAGCCACTTCTCCATTATCTTGTCCAGTTCTCCACTCTCTTGCATTAATGAGCACACGCTGTCTACACGCGCCAACAGTATTGTGTCGCCCGACATGAAGCGATATTCGCCTATCGGCATATCGACAGGCACTGCTACATAGCGGTCTTGCAGATGATATTTGTTTATCATCCACTTCATCATCATGCTCTCCCATATTGCTCCGCCTATGCCTTCTGTCACCTCGCGCAGTATCTCGTTCTCCATATTTGGGACAACGGTGATAAGGCTGTCGGCTATTCCGTGCTCAAGGGCGTAACGATAGACACGGCTTCCCGTGCGTACTATTATGGGGTGACTCCGCATATACTCTAACGACACGAGGCTCATAGAGTCGCTGCGCGGCACCAGCATGCTGTTGGTAAACTGGCATACCGTCACCTTTCCGAAGCGTCCGAACGGTGCGTTGTAACTACTCAACACGCCGAGTGATATATCTGCGCTATCCGCCTTCAGGTCATCGTGCGTTGTCTCTTGGTTACGCAACCTTACCTCGTATGGTATTTTGAGGCGTTGCATTATCTTTGTCATTAGCTCTACGTTGAAGCCGCGTGCCTTTCCTTCGTCGCTGACATAAGCGTATGGCCATTTCTCCCAAGAGTCTTCGTATATTAACGGACGTGTTACGTCATATTGCTCGTTTTGTTCTCCTGTTCTTGCGGCGGCAGATGATGCCGCACGGCATACGCTGCCGTCATCGTACCCCATAGGGGTGACAACGCCTGTGATGGTCAACAGCAGCTGACAGGTTATTATTAGCAATATGTGTGATAATCGTAACATAGTATGTTGTATAAAGTTTCCTTTCCGACGGTGTATTGCCTCTATGTCGGCAGGATATTCTCGCTGATGTACTGTAACGTCACGTCAGCTATATTACATAACGGATATACCGATTGGATATTATAGATTTAAGGTAAATTTTCCTTTATCTATCCGCCGCCAGATGGTTTCAGTTGTCATGTCACGGCGTTGTTTCCTTTTCTTTCTCTAACTGTATTGTCGTATTACAGGGGTATTATCATATACCTTTCACTCTTTCTCTTCTCTTTTGTTATTACATATTCCAGGTTCTTTACTCACTTTCTCTTTTTATTTATAAGCAAGTTTCCATATACACAAGACGTAACAAGAAATTTACTTATCCCTTCCCCCACCTTAGAGTGGTGAGGGAAAGGAATAGTGTTATTAGTCAGCCAACTTCGCCTTGATGAACTCACGGTTCAGTCGTGCGATATTAGCGATAGACTCATTCTTAGGGCATACAGCCTCACAAGCGCGGGTATTGGTACAGTTACCGAATCCCAGCTCGTCCATCTTCGCTACCATTGCCTTAGCGCGCTTAGCAGCCTCTACGCGTCCCTGTGGGAGCAGTGCGAGCTGTGATACCTTTGATGATACGAAGAGCATAGCAGAACCGTTCTTACAAGCTGCTACGCAGGCACCGCAACCTATGCAGGTAGCGCAGTCCATAGCCTCGTCAGCGTTTTCCTTAGGGATAAGGATAGCATTAGCGTCCTGTGCCTGTCCGGTACGTATAGAGGTGTAGCCACCAGCCTGTATGATTTTATCGAAGGCAGAGCGGTCTACCATGCAGTCTTTGATAACTGGGAAGCCAGCAGAACGCCAAGGCTCAACAGTTATTACGTCGCCATCATTGAACTTACGCATATAGAGCTGACAGGTAGTAGCTCCACGCTCAGTCTTGCCGTGTGGCGTTCCGTTGATATAGAGTGAGCACATGCCGCAGATGCCCTCGCGACAGTCATGGTCGAACACGAAAGGTTCTTTGCCCTGCTCGATGAGTTGCTCGTTCATCATGTCAAGCATCTCAAGGAATGATGTATCGTCTGGTACGTTCTTCATCACCTCTTCGTCGAAGTGACCTTTAGCCTTAGGGCCTTCCTGCTTCCAGAAACGTACTGTTACTGATATATTTTTTGCCATATATTTGTGACCCCCCACCTGCCTCCCCCTGAGGGAAGGTAATATTACTATTACTTGATTAGGCGATACAGGGGTGTATATTAAATGTTAAACTTAAAGGATGACAGCGATGCCACGCATCTCACCCCCTCCTTGGGGAGGGGGAAAGGGGGCGGGGTTTCGCTTAATTCTTGTAGTTACGTGTTTGTACCTTTATTATCTCGTACTCAAGTGGTTCCTTAGAGAGTTCAGGTGCAGTCTCGTCGTTGTTCTGGTATTCCCAGCAACCAACATAGAAGAAGTTTTGGTCGTCGCGCTTTGCTTCGCCTTCCTCTGTCTGGTGCTCCTCACGGAAGTGACCACCACAAGACTCCTCACGATGAAGGGCGTCGTAAGCGATAAGCTCACCCATAACGATGAAGTCACGAAGGTGGATAGCCTTGTCAAGCTCTACGTTCAAGCCGTCCTTGCTGCCTGGTACGAAGAGGTTGGTGTTGAACTCCTTGCGGATTTCCTTCAGCATCTTCAAGCCTTCTTCCAAGCCTTCCTTGGTACGACCCATACCTACGTGCTCCCACATGATATGGCCTAACTCCTTATGTATAGAGTCTACAGAACGCTTACCCTTGATGTTCATCAGGCGATCAATCTCCTTCTGTACGTCCTCTTCTGCCTTTGCGAACTCTGGCAGGTCGGTAGAGAGGCGTGGCCAGATAGCTTGGTCAGCGAGGTAGTTCTGAATGGTGTAAGGAAGTACGAAGTAACCGTCGGCAAGTCCCTGCATGAGGGCTGACGCACCGAGGCGGTTAGCACCGTGGTCAGAGAAGTTACATTCACCGATGGCGAAGAGGCCAGGTACGGTGGTCTGCAACTCGTAGTCTACCCAGAGACCACCCATAGTGTAGTGGATAGCAGGGAAGATCATCATTGGGTGGTAGTACTCTACACCGTCAACAGTCTTAGCAAGCTCGCCTGGGTTAACGTCGGTGATTTCCTCATACATATCAAAGAGGTTACCGTAACGCTGACGAATCTCGTCGATACCGAGACGCTGTATAGACTCAGAGAAGTCGAGGAATACTGCAAGACCAGTGTTGTTCACGCCATAGCCCTTATCGCAACGCTCCTTAGCGGCACGTGATGCAACGTCACGTGGCACGAGGTTACCGAAGGCTGGGTAACGACGCTCAAGATAGTAGTCACGGTCTTCTTCTGGTATCTCATAGCCCTGCTTTGTTCCTGCCTGCAGTGCCTTAGCGTCTTCCAGCTTCTTTGGCACCCAGATACGACCGTCGTTACGCAGTGACTCTGACATAAGGGTCAGCTTAGACTGGTTGGTTCCGTGTACAGGGATACAGGTTGGGTGAATCTGCACGTATGAAGGGTTAGCGAACATCGCGCCCTTACGGTATGCCTGAATAGCGGCTGTACAGTTACAGCCCATAGCATTTGTAGAAAGGAAGTATGTGTTACCATAACCACCAGTAGCGAGTACTACCGCGTTAGCAGAGAAACGCTCCAGCTTACCGGTAACGAGGTTCTTAGCAATAATACCGCGTGCGCGACCATCTACTATTACCACGTCTTCCATCTCATAACGTGTGTAGAGCTTTACCTTACCTGCCTGTACCTGACGTGACAGTGAAGAGTATGCGCCGAGCAGCAACTGCTGACCTGTCTGTCCCTTTGCATAGAAT
>CAKQDQ010000069.1 GCA_934229335.1 uncultured Prevotella sp. | reverse complement strand
AGACATCATCGACATATACCGCCAAAGATGGGAAATAGAGTTGCTGTTCAAGCAGTTGAAACAAAATTTCCCGCTTAAATACTTCTATGGGGAGAGCGCCAACGCCATCAAGATACAGATTTGGGTCACCCTGATAGCCAATCACCTTCTGATGGTCATTAAAAAGCGCATCAAACGCTCTTGGAGCTTTTCTGGATTGGCATCAACGGTAAGAATCATGCTCATGTATTATGTGAACTGCTATACTTTTCTTGAGGAACCAGAAAAAGACTGGGCAAAAATGGTTCAGGTGATTAGAGAGGGGCTTACTTTTTATAAAACAAGCCCAGAGTCCCATTTCAGGACTTCGGGCGGGGAATTTGTGCTCTTTAGAGTTTTAGCGGACAGCAATGAAATGGAAAAGGCGGCTTGTTTCGGATGGTTGCGATTTACTGAAGTTGCATAGTGACAACAACTCCTATAGGTGCTTTGCCATTGCTTCAATGCTGTGCAAAAATTGTTTATACCATTCCTGTTATTTCTTTGTAATGTCATTGAGCAGAAGGTCACCGCATTTCTGATAAACCTCATCAAAGATTTCCCTGCAACGCTTCTCGCCCATTTTAATCTTTGTGCCAACGGCTATGAAGTCCTGAAGAGTAGGGTAGCCGGAAGAGTTGACAGATGTAGCGTGCTGACCATTGTAGCCTTCTGTGCATAGGGTAAGGTCGTATGCAGGAGCAAGATGCCAGATGAACTTGCCATTTGAATCCTTACGAACCTGGTAACTGAAGTTCTTGCAGTGGTCATCCTTGTTGTCGGTAAGGTAGTTGAATACCATGCGACGGTATATTTCCTCCACATACTTTGGATTCTGTGTGATGTAACCAGTCAAAGCAAGCAAGTTGCTGTAGTCAAGCACAGGCTCAGACAGTGAAAGGCATAGCAAACCACCTGCAGTAGCTGTATGGATGCGCTCGCCATCGTCGGTAAGGTCAAATCGCTTAGTTGTAAAGTACTTGCCATTGGTAAGCTTGAAGTCTGGAACATCGATGCCACACTTGCGTGCTATCTCATTGTAATGGTATTCCTGCAGTCCCATGTCTTTAGGATCGTATGTGTGACGGAATTTTACAAGCCAATGTCCTTCTGCGTCTGAGAACACTGCCTTTGGACGGCAACCACCACTGTTACCGCTGTTGTAGAGCAGAAGTCCAGCGTCTGTGTCCTGCTGTTCTTTGAGAACTTCCAGAGCCTTCTCTTGGAGTAAGTCGAAGTCGGTAATCTCTTCTCCTGTTGATATGATGGCCTCAGGCTCGTATGTCAAAGCTCCCATGCCGCTATTGCCTACGATGCTCAGTCGCTCAATGGCAGTCAGTTTCCTGTCATCAATGCCTTCACGCATCAAAGCCTTGTGAAGGAGATAGCGACCGTAGCCATCGGGAAGACTGTCCTCAAAGATGCCGAAGTCACCATACAGAGTTGTTGGCTTTGCAAGAAACAATCCAGTCTTCAGCGGAAGTTCCAATGGCGAAATGCTGAATCCCTCTGCAAGCCAGCGAGGATCATACTCAAAAGCCAGACGCTTGTCGTCTGGGGTCAGCGAGATTACTCCTACAATCTCACCGTGGTATTTTACAGTTAGTCTATCTATATTGTTCATTGCTTATGTGCTCTCGTTTTACCAGTGTTCTTGCGTATCTGAGTCAGTTCCTCCATTGTTGAGTACTTTGGCTCAGAAAATATATTCTTTACCTCAGACGTGTATTCCATAGCCATAGCAATGCCAATGAGGTTCTTCAGCGAAATGAGTCCTTTCTGCTCGAATCTTACGATGTTTGCTACAGCAACGCCCGACTTCTCAGCAACCTGCTCACGAGTAAGATTCTTCTCTATGCGACGTTTACGGAAATCATCAGCCAATGACTTGGCGATGTCATCAGCATTATCAAGCGTGAAATTATCCAAAAGTGATAATATATTATTCATTGTATTCTGTATTGGTTATTTATAGATAAAATGTTATCAGTTGTAAAGGTACTGCTTTTATTTCAAATAACCGTCACAATCAACAATAATTTGATGATTTTTATGAATATAATGACGAAAGGGTAGTGCAAAAGGTGGAATTTATTTCTTTTGAACGGCAAAAAGTACGATTCAAACATTTCTTCCAACAGAAGTACATGCTCATCCCAGCGCATAGACCTGAAGCCTATGCCCTGACGAAGAAATATGAGAGGATGGAAACGGCCTTGCTCCAAACATTTGTAGTACATCACCTCCATGTTCCCAATGGAGCAACTTCATTGTCGTGCGAGATTTGCCCACAAATATATACACGTCACCATTAGCCGGTTACAGCCCCACTTGCCGGACCTGCCCACACATACCATTCACGCCCATGCGCATATCAGTATGATGCTGCGCCGTAACTATATGGTCGTCCTTATTCAAATTGAACATAACTTTTTTGAGGGACAAAGGAAAACAGTCTCGACGAAATGGAAAAGGCGGCTGGTTTCGGATGGTTACACCGAACCTATCATAGCAACACTGTAAGTGTTGCGCTTAGCCGTAGGCGTTACTCACAGCAGGAATAGCGAGCTATTGCGAATTAAACCCCAATTGGTCATTAGACCGATTGGGGTTAATATGCAAGTCAACGTCTTTGCCAAGCCGCAAAAGGCAGAGCAGCCCAGGTTGGTACGTCTGCATCGCTAAAGGGATGCCGATAATGGTCAAGGCAAAGTCCGCAAGCATTTTCATAACCTATACCATTTCTAATATAAGATATTATTCTTCACAGAAGAAGATAGGGGCAGCTCTTCTTGCCTTGTTCATGAGCCGCCAACCAGTCTCTTCTGAAAGGTGGTTATCGCTTTCTCTAACCCATAGTCTTATACGAGGATGGAACCCATCTTCTGGCATACTCTCTTGCTGACTTCCAACATCAACGAGTTGCCATGAAATCACAAGACTCGTATTTAGGTCTAATGGTCGATAGAGATTCTACTCACCGATATCCGTTGGTCACGTCTATTTCTTCCCAGATGTTGAAGTTGGTGGGAGTGCGGGCCTGGTCGAGGTAGTCATTGTCCTTGCTGCCAGACAGGTCGCCATTGGTGCCATCATCGCTGAGCGAGCCTGTCAACAGGGCATTGTGGCTGATGGATATTCTCTCGGCAACGGGCGCCGTGTATCTGAGTCTGTTCATCTTCATACGTATCATGAGGTTATTACTTGGTTATTATCACTTTCCTGCCATGACGGATATAGATGCCGGGCTGCAGACCATCGAGGCTGGTACCCACGCACTGGCCATTGAGATTGTACACGCGGCCGCCGGCCTTGTCACCGTCGACGTTCAGCTCGCCGATGGCGGTGGTAGTGCCATCGATTACTGCCTTTACAGCTGCGACCGAAGTAGTCTCAGGGACTATGAAGAAGGCGCGAAAAGCCTTCATCGGCTTACCTGACAAGGCTCGGAAAAACTTGTTGCCAGCACCGAGGAAAGCCACATACTCCTTATGGGAATCGGCCCAACCAGTGACGTCGGCGGGAGAGTAAATGCCCGTGAAAGATATAACCCCACCCACAGCATCCTTCGCCCTGGAGCCTGCCGTGACGACCGTTGTCTGCACGCCGGAGAAGGTATAGGTATTGTCTTCTGCCACGCGCGACGGTCTGATGAGACAGGGAACGCCGGCCGTGAGACCCGTGACCGCCTTGAAGATGAGGGATGTGCCCTCAACCTTCTCGAGTTCGCGCAGCTCCACCCCGTCGCCAAAAGCCAGCTTCGCCTGCGCCTCGGAGAGAGAGAATGGCAGACAGAGCGTGTTCCACCCATCGTCATAGAGCGTGCGACGGAGGGTCACATTGGCCTTGCCTTCTGTCTCTATGGCATTGTCCTTCTCTTCATCGAGGGCGATTGTGCGGGCTGCGCTCTCTGTGACAGTCACCTCGTCGAGGAAGAAGCGGTTGTTTTTTTGGTTGTTATTATTGGCGAAGGTCAGCGTGAACTCTCCCGTGCCTGTTATCACCATCTCATAGTCAGTCCATTTCGCCTTGACGGGAGTTACTGACACCTTCTTTGCTGGCGCATTGTCACCATAGGTCAGCGAGCCGTCAGAGATGGTGACCACGACGCCGGGATTCTCATTCACGGTCTCCCACATGGCAGCCTTGAATGTCAGCACGGCGCTGCCATCGACCCTGATGACAGGCGTGGTCACGCTGCCATGGGCTGGACCTATCCTGATACAGCCGCTGCCCAGATAGACAGTGCCTGCATGCTTCCACACATTATCCATCTTACTGGTGTCCCACTTGCCGTAGGCGACAGAGCCGGACCATCCCTCCTTGCCGTCACACTGATCAAACGACTCGTGGAAGGCATAGGTGCCGACGCGCTTGATGGTATAACCGATTTCGTCGGAATCTCCATAGCCATCTCTACCCTTAAACTGTGCCGTGATGCGGGTCTTGCCGTATTCCCGTCCGAGAGTCACAGCGCCAGCGTCATCCACCGTAGCCACGCCGGGATTGCTGCTTTTGTAGACGATTACGCCTTGGGCATCCGCCGGCGTACATGTCGCCGCATAGCCTGCAAAGGTCTCGCCGTCTCTCACTTCATAGGTCGTCCCAGCCACGCCGTCGGCAAAGGCTATCGTGGTAGCTATGCGACTGCCTTCCTTATTGGTGATGGCATATTGGGCGGTCGAGCTGGCATATTTTTCCTTATCACCGGGCTGGAATGTTGCCGTGATTGTCATCGTTCCGTACACGTTGGCATGCACCACGACGGCTCCCATAGAGGCATCGACCTCAGCCACTCTGTCACCGCTTGCTTCGTAGCTCACCTTGCCAGGCACGCCGTTTTTCTCCACAGCCTGATAGCCAGCAAAAGCCTCGCCGCTCGCCGTTTTTCCATCCGTCAGCGTTACGCCTTCGCCCATCAGTCCGTCGAAGGTGAGCGAGGTCGGGGTCTTGGCTGAGCCTGCTTTACTATATATCTTTATCTGTTTGATCCTTGAGACAGCGTCTGCATTATAGATCCTATAAATAGTGCCAGCACTCTGATTACTTTCAGGGATGGCTATGTCACACGTAGCCGCGCCGAGAGCAGCGGCGCCCACAACCTTGTTGCCGATATAGACTGTGTTCTTCAGCGCCTTGGCAGGAGTATGTATCTCCAGGACTATTCTTGATACGGCGAAATTGAATTTGGGCAATGTTACATATGTCCCATCCTTACACTGCAGGAAGCAAGGGCTTTCAGAGTTATTCAGATAGTGTGAACCTTCGATTTCAATGGTATATCCGTCGTAGGTATATGCCTTCTCATTCATCTCATAGCTACCCTCTTTCAGTTGCCAAGGGTTGGATGCCGAAGTGAAATCCAACGTCACTTCAGGTTCATTGCTCTGCGCATATCCTAAGTTGCAGACCATAGCAAACAGGACAGCCACAAGCCATCGTAGATAATAGTTCATCTTATTAATAGTTTTTAGATTCAGTATTATGGTAGAATATCATTTCCTGCACCACAGCTTGATCCGCCCGCCTATCGTCCCCAATCCCGAAGAGCGAGTCAGGCGCCGCCAGCAACGCTGTTTGGCCTTACAAAGCTACATCAAATCCACGACTATCGGGCAGAAAGCACAGAGAAAAAACGGAGTACTCATGTTAAATAATGCTAAACACCCAAAATAGCCACTACTACAGGTCACATTTCACCACACGCACGCATCAGCGCAGCACTCAAGACTGCCTCCACTACCCTACTGACACCCGGCGACAGCATCCACTACCACCAGCCCATCAACATGGCGCTCATAGTCACAAAAGACAAAAGCAAGGAGTCCACCAACATTCTGAAACGAAAGCATAAATTACAGAATTCAAGGTTTGAAACAATGGAAGCAAACCATGAAACAGCCATTTCACACCACGAAATAATGATAAACCTAAACTGCCTAATGACCGTTTTGGGTTATTGCAGCAAAAGTCCTGCCGGGGTAACGCTTGCAATAACCCTAAGTTACTACCAGCTTGGCAAGGGCTTCCGGCTGGCAACAATTAGCCCCCATGCGATTAGCTCGTCGCATGGGGGCTGGTTTGATTGTTGTCTATGGGCTGGGGCTTATATATCCCTTGTGCCCTTGGCTATGGGTTATTTATACCCGTTGGTCTCGTCGATGTCTTCCCACACGTCGAAACGCATTGAGCGGGCTGCACCGCCGTCACCTCCGCCCATAGTGGGCTCATTGATGTCGACGGTATTGTTGTTAATAACGTTCGAGCCAGCGAGGATGGCGTTAGCTTTTACTTCGATCAGCTCTGCTTTGGGCATAATATATTTTTGCTTCATAATCATATATATATTTAGATGTTAATTACTTTATTACTATCTTCTTGCCATTCTGGATATAGAGGCCGGGCTGCAGACCATTGAGGCTGTTGCCTACATACTGTCCATTGAGGTTGTACACACGACCGTTGGCCTTGACGCCGTCGACTACCAGGTCTTCGATACCAGTAGTAGTTCCGTCGATTACCACCTTGATGCCTGCAGCTGGAGTGGCAGGGTTGAGGACGAAAGCGGCACGGAAGCCCTTCATCTCACCCGAGGTCACCTTGAACAGCTTGTTTCCTGCGCCGATAGCAGCAACAGATGCGCCCAGCTTGTCAGCAGTTGCCTTATTGTAGAAACCGGTGAATGTGATGGCATCATTTACCTTGACAGGAGTGGCGGTAGCGACAAGGGTTACACCTTCGAATGTATTAACGAAATCGCAAACCTCGTTAGGTGTCTTAGCCCACTTAATCAGATAAGGCTTACCTGCCTTGATGGTTGTTGCCTCTTTGAAGACGAGGGTGTTTTCACTACTCTGGGTAACGTCTACCTCGCGCACCTCTGCACCTTCAAAATCAGTTGCATTAACAGCGAAAGGCAAGCAAAGAGTATTCCATCCGCCATCCTTGTAGAATGTACGCTTCAATGAAACTGCAACATCTGTCTTAGCAGCAATAGCATTAACAGACTCTTCGGAGAGATTATATACTAAAGAATACTTATCGGTTGGAGCCAACTCGTAGACAAGTTCATTTTGTTTATTAACATAAGTCAGCACGATGGCACTTGTCAAATCTACATTAGCATCATCATAAGGTGCCTCCAGAGACGTGGTCCGTGGAAAGAATTTATTGTAATATAGAGGCATAAGTTTATTTCCGTTGAAAAGTGCACAATCGGTTCCTCCTATAACAGTTGCGCCCTTTACTGTAACCAAGTCACATACATAATTGGCTATGTCGTCAGTTGATATTTCGATGGGCTCAGCGGGTTTGGTGCTGGTCTTTACTTGCAAGCCAGCAGGATTTGTATTATTATTCTTAGTAAGAACAAGCAAACCGGTAAGACTTCCAATTTTACCCATAAAAGTTCCATTTACAACAGCACTCTTAGACATCTTGATGTCTGTATCATAGAAAGATATGGCGGCATTTCCCTCGCGCACAAAATACTGGGTATGATCGACTTTATTAGAAGTCCATTGGTTAACATACAATACTTTGGCATCTGTAAGCTTAACAGCAACCTCATCATTTGCATTAAGCGTACCATTATTCAAGTCCTTGCGCAAGTCAGCAACCGTTGCATAATATTTAGACTTGATATTGGTTATAGTATAAGAAGCGGTAGACTCAGCGTATGTTTCAGTTTTGGTAGGGGAGAATGTAGCGGTAATCTTAGCTGTTCCATAACCTTTGAAAGTCAGTTGGCCGTTTGCGTCAACTGTTGCTACTGTTTCATTGTCGCTTTTGTAGGCGATGGATCCAGCTACATCTGCAGGAGTATGAGTTGCGGTAGGAGCCTTCCATCCCTCAAGTACACCATTTACGAAATTGAAGGTCTTGCCATCATAATTGGTGCCGAAGGTGGTGGTTGTGGGAGTTTTGGAAGACGCAGGTTTAGTGTAATATTCAACAGTTTTAATTTGAATCACGCCGTTCTTGGCCTTGTTCTTCCCGTCAACTGTTTTATTTAAATCATATTCCAACTTAAAGTATCTTCCTTCTGCAGGAGTCGTTATCGTAAAGGTACTTTGGCCATCTGTCGAAAACGACTTGCCACCATCTATCGTTTCAACATCATTGTTGAAACCATTGTCAGAAGCAACAATTAACTTAAGACTGTTCAGGTTCTTAGGAAGATTTACGACTGTGCCATAATTAACAACTACCTTAGTTATAGCAGCAGCGAGTGGTTTATCTGTTGCAATCGAGGCAACAGTCGCACCACTCTTCGAACCCATTGCAATGTGTTTCCAATCATTATTCCAGTTATTGTTATTACAATTATCAATACTCCATGTATCATCTCCTATCTTGGCTGTCCAGGGAGTGCTATAATTTCGGACTTTGTTAGTTTGTTGGTTCTCATCTGGGAAAGACAGCGTTTTGAACACAGTTTCACTCTGCGAATACCCCCCCATGCAAATCATTGCGAGTAGGGATAGCATGATTAATCGTAAATGTTTTGTCATAATGTTATAGTTTTTAATTGTTAATGAATATCAGTAGTTGAATGGGTTATATATATAAATAGGTGTAAACAGAAATGGCACTCAGCACAGCCAAGCGACACGCAACGCACCACTCGCAGCAGCAAGCGGGGCAATGGATGGGTCGTGGATGGAGCGCAAAGTAACCATTACAGCGTTAATTTTCTGCAAAAATACGCCATATTTATGACAAAAGGTCAACAAAGGTGTTAAAAAGCAAGGTCAAGTAGGTTAAATCATGTTAAGACGCGACAATATACACAATAATCGCAGTAATCAGGACAGAAAAGGCCCATAAGTCGCTCACCAAGCCCACAAGAGAAGCCTTATCCAGAAGCCCCATCCCAGCCATCCCAAAGGGATAGTAGATTCTCTCTGCTGTGGTTCGGGTTGTTAGGAGCGTAAAGCAGGACCAAAGGAAAGGGAAGTTTCTTCTTGCTGTGGATATGGTTGTAACAAAATCCCATAAACGCAAAAAGCGTGCAACTCATTGAGCTGCACGCTTTTGCTTATAGTATATTATGTGTTTACCTTTCGGCATTACTTCACCTCCTCGAAATTAGCCTCCACTGATTATCAGCGACTTACAGAGACTTTGGTACAAATAAGGAACGCCATAAGCATCCTTAATGTTATCAATCAACAAATATCGAGAAGCATCCGTGTGATGCTCTTCCTATTCTTTCTTGTCCTTTTCTATATATTCCTTTCTTTTGTTTGTGCAAAGGTACGAAAAATTCTGTGCTCATACAAAATTATATTGCAAAAATGCGAAACAGATATTTTGGGGCTGTACCTTTAGCAATGAAAACTATAGTATCTTATTATTTACATTCTTCCAAATAGGTATTTACGAAAGATCGTTCCTCAAATTTATATTGTTTGATTAATTTCTGTATGAATTCATCACTTATAGAGGTTAAATCTACATCTTGGAATTCACTTGTATATTTTAATATCGCTTTACGGAGTATGTTGAGTTTTCCTGGAGTAATAGCGTAAGCCTTTTCTCCAAGATTCGCCAATGGAGAAATCTTGTTTGTTGGATGAATCCATATATTGGCACATATTTTAGAGTCTGGATAATGAGACTTAAACCAGTGAATGTGGTTACTCATCTGACCGACCTCTGATTTAGAAATTTCCTTTCGATCCAGTTCGACCTCATTTTTGCACTCAATCAGGAAGAAAGTTCCATTGCCAAAATGCCACAGATTGTCTGGCCCAGTCTTATATTCCAAATCTGGACGCTGGCTCTCAAAGCCCAGATATTCACCCATATTTTTTACAGCCTCTTCAAATTTCTCGGAAGCAATAGCAAATACCAAATTGGAGCATAATTCTTCCACATAAAGTTTCAAGTCCAAATAAGTTTCGAAACGTTCAAGGCCATTCTTTATCAATTGTAAACGAGAAGTGTTAACCACACCAATTTTCTTGTATGGGAATTTTTCCGGCTTTAGTAAATACGGATTGTTAAAATGGGCTTCGTACTGAATTTTCTCAGCATCAATCTCACTTTCCAAGAACGTGTATTTAGCTAGCAATTGCTGGTACCACCCCTTGTCTTTATCGTCCGTTGCGCAATCTATCAATTTCTGAATTTTTCGCTTTGCACCGCGAACATTATGGGACTTAAGAGCTTTATCTATTTCGTTTTCCACTATAATGTGCTCAATAGCAGATTCCTTCTCATCTGCAGCCGCATTGACAATTGTTTTGTTCATAGTCTCTTGGTAGAATGCCTTCCAACCTTCATCTCTATTTATGCATTGTTTGATAGTTTCGACAAAGGCTTTCCTCGAATCAGTAATAGCCGCTTCCTCTCGTATCATTGTAGTAACATTCTCGCCAATACTAATCTGTGCTTTAGTTTGTGCAGAAAAATATTTTTGAGTCCTACTTGTCTTCATAAAACGAACAAGGTCTTCACCAAGAATTATGATGACACTATAATCTGTTTGGCTTCTGACACTACGACCTAATCCTTGTTCTATTTTCTGCGCGATTTTGATTTCAGTGAGTTTATTACCCTGTCGGCATTTTCCATCATATCTGTCAGAAAGACAATCAAACATAGGAAGAGAATCAAGTATCAGTACTCTACACTTATTGTCTGCAAGGTCAACTCCATCATATCTATTAACAAATACTACCATATCAGGACATGTGCCGCTTGAAAGGTACTTCAAAACATCATTCATTTGTTGTGACTGGGGAATGATCATGTTTCGATACAATTCCACAGCAATCCTAAAAGATGGGACGAGAGATACTATGCCAAACTTTCTATTATCAACATGTCTCATCATCATTTCTCTAATTGATAAAGCATTCAAGTCTTCAGAGATAATTGTCGGAAACAATATCATCTTTTCACCCGACCACTCGTTCATCGAACAAGTTAATGGAGTTTGGATGGCCTCTTTAGAGAAATCAAAGCCTCGGATAAAAAATGAGTCATCTTGAGTGGTTGCAGACATTAATATTCTCGTCTTTGCATTGTAAAAAGACGTAAATCTCTCGATTGGCATATAGTCTGGCGTAATTTCTATTCTGTTGCCTGTGACATACATCGTACAATATTCAAGAATGTTCTGAATTATGGGAAGTGTAAATTTGATATTAAGATTCAAATCTTCATTATCTATAAGCTTCTTCACAACTTCGCCTTTCTTTCTTATCCAATCCCAATATGGTATGACCATAATAGAAGAGCACGATTCTGAACCCAGTATCTTGTAATAATCTCCTTCGCCTTGTTCTGTCAGTGACCCTTTAAACATTTCCAAGAAGATTTTGAATAAAGGTGACTGACGCTCAATTCTCATGGAAAATGCATTCTTTATAGAATCAATACAAGCATGTGAATCATCCAAAAGGAATGTCCCAACATTTTCTCCATCCATATCTAAACCGAATATAGATCGACCATTGAATACTTTTTGTACATAAGTAATCAAAATTGTTTTCCCGTCTATAAAATCAGTTGGTATAATAGTATCACCTTGACCTAAAAAACAATAGTTTATTCCAAACTTTGTTGCGTCGAGTGCCACCTGTTGTGCAAGTTGAATATTAGGACATACAAACAAACATGGCCCCTTATCAGCATTGAGTTTTGCTTGGAGCATCAACAAGCCAATCAAAGTTTTGCCTTGACCTGTATGAAGTTTGACAATAATGTCTCTATCGTCAAAACGATTCTTGTACCACTCTGAAAGTACATCCTCCTGAATTTTTCGTAAAGGACCAGATGCAGCAGCACTTCTATCAAGTTTGTTATATATCTCTATAGGGGAAAGTGGCTTTTCAACCTTCGTTTCCTGTAGTTTTTGTTTAAAATCAATCATAGTTTTTTTGTTTTTATTCTCAACTGCAGTAAAATGCCCTTTGTGAGTTGTCATCGGGGCTATTGCTAAGCTATTTCTATAATTATTCTTTTATATCAAATACGATTCCTTATGTAATCAGCCGTTCTTTGCGCAAGCGTTCCAAGTCCGCTTCCACCCCTTCCTTCGACACCAGCGAGTCTTTGGGCAGCACAGAGTAGTTCTTGGCAATGTTTTCTTTCTTGCCACTGAACCATTCGCAGAAGGCGGTTTGGAGGAAAGAGTCTCCATCGAGATAGTCTTTTCCGTTATACCTTATTATATTAGTGACGAACTGTTTCAACTCGGCATTGCGCAGTTTCTTATTCAATGGAATGCCCAAATCCTTGTTGGCAGATACCTGCCCTGTCTCAATAAACAGTTTGACAATGTCACATACTTTTTCTACATCTTCTACAGAGGTGCCAGCCAATGAGAACACCAACATCGTATATTCTTCTGTTTTAGCCAGTCGCCTCTTTCGTTCTTCTTCCTGACATCGCTTGATTTCTGCTTCAAGGTTGAGCAGATGCTCTCGTCTTTCCA
>CAKQDQ010000068.1 GCA_934229335.1 uncultured Prevotella sp. | reverse complement strand
CCTGCGCAACCACCCATAAACATACATATCGCTAATATTATCCATGTTACGTGAGGCCATTGTGCTGCGTCATCATTAAACAAACCTGTAGTGGTCATGAATGATACTACCTGATACAGCGCGCAACGGAAGGCATACTCTACATCATAGCCGTTATAGTGCATAAGCATCATCATTATGAAGGCTGTGAAGGCGAGGGTAGAGCCTACATAGAACTTCACCTCGCTGTTGTTGAATAGACTTGCCACCTCTTTCTTTATTGCAAAACGGTAAAGCAGTATGAAGTTGATACCGGAAATGAAGCAAAAGAAGGTGGAGACATATTCTATAGCAGGACTGTGAAGAAACTCCATACTATCGTTATGGGTGGCGAAGCCGCCCGTAGCAATGGTCGTCATGGCATAGTTTATGCTGTCAAACCATCCCATTCCTAACGTCTTGAACGAAAGAATGCATAGTATTGTCAGCGTCAGGAATATCACCCATATAGATTGTGCCGACGTAGAGAGACGCGGATGCAGCTTTGTCTTAATAGGACCTGTTGACTCTGCCGCAAAGACTTTCATAGAACCGCCAACTAACGACGGCAGGACGGCAATGGTAAAGAACACAATTCCCAGTCCGCCTATCCACTGAGTAAACGAACGCCAGAATAATATTCCGTGTGGCAAACATTCTACATCGTTGAGGATAGTGGCACCTGTAGTGGTGAATCCGGATATAGTCTCAAAAAAAGCATTAGTGAAGTCTGGGATGTATCCACCGATAAGGTAGGGCAGAGTGCCAAACAAACTGAATACAGTCCAAGATAGTGTCACGACAAGAAAGGCGTCGCGACGACTCAGGTTATTGTCGGCGGTACGACCAGTGTACCGTAATATAAATGCCACAATAACGGTTAAGAAGATTGATAATATAAAAGATAATATATCATCCTCCTTATATATAATAGCTATGCCAAGGCATAACACCATGAAGATAGACTCAAGGAACAGTAGAGAACCAAGAATCTTGTATATTATTTTCCTGTTGATCATGAGTAGTTAACTATTTCTGAAATAGTCTCTCAATTCTTTTCATCTCTGCGTTGTGACAGAACACCATCACGATGTCACCCTCCTGAATCTGTGTTCCGCCTGAAATAAGCATACCTTCGCCTTTGCGTACCAGTCCTCCAAAGGTGATACCCTTGGGCAGTCCAAGCTCATATATCTTCTTTCTGGTTATCTTTGAGCCAGGTTGTGCCGTAAATTCCGCTACGTCTGCTTTGGCTTGCATAAGGTAACGTACGTTGGAGGCTTTGCCTTCAAGCATCATCTCGTATATGTGTGATGCCGCAATGGTCTTCTTGTTGATAATGGTGCCGATGTCAAGGCTTTCTGCCATGTCTACGTAGTCCATGTTTTCAACCACCGCTACAGTTTTTCTTACACCGTTACGCTTAGCTGTAAGGCAGGCGAGAATGTTCGTCTCGGAGCTTCCTGTCAGTGCAACGAAGGCTTGAGTGCTGCGTATGCCCTCCTCTTGCAGAAGTGCTGTGTCGCGGGCATCGCCGTTAATGATGTATTGGGCGGTCTTAGGCAGAATGTCATTGAGTACCTCACAGCGTTGAGGGTCTATCTCAAAGATTTTGTATTTCATGTATTCGGGCATGATATGTGCCGTTCTCACGGCTGTTTTACCACCACCCATAATCATAACATTGCTTACATCAGCGTAGCTTTCCTTACCTGTAATGCGCCTAACGTGAGGTATGCAGCGTTGGGTCGTCATGAAATAAGCCAAGTCGTACAACTGAAGCATATCGTTACCGCCTGGTATTATCGTCTCGTTGTTACGTTTTATTGCAACGATGTGGTATGGATCGTCGGGACCGCACAACTCCTTTAAGGGCTTGTTAAGTATCTCGCACGTTCCTCTTAGCTTCACTCCGAGCATCACTAACGCTCCTCCGTGAACATCCCAGCGCTGTCTTACCCACGACATCTTGAGCCCATTGATGATGTCTTGCGCCGCAAGCATCTCTGGGTATATCACGGAGTCTACGCCCATACGCTTTAATAGCTCGGTGTTCTTGGGGTTAGCGTATTCGTATTCCTCTACTTTCGCTACCGTTTGTTTAGCTCCGAGGTTCTTGGCGATAGAGCATGCACACAGGTTTTCTGCCTGATTGGGCGTTACTGCGATAAACAAGTCTGCCTCGTCAACATCTATTGACTTCAGAGCCTTGATGTGTGTGGGAGACGCTTGCACCGTCAGAACGTCAAGATCAGCATTAAGATTCTCAAGTGCTTCCTCGTTGTCGTCTATGATAGTGACATCTTCGCTGGTCCTTGTAAGGAGCGTTGCGAGGTAGCTGCCTATGGCTTGTGCCCCTGCTATTATTATCTTCATTCTGAAATTATATATCTTTGTTGCGGTAATGTTGGTTACCGCCATATACAGAGTCTATAACATTATGACGTATGAGCAACAGCTTTCTTCACCGCTTGTACCACGGCTTCAGCGTCAATGCCTGCAATGTGTTGCAGTTCCGCCACCGTTCCGTGCTCTATGAAGGCGTCTGTTGGCAGTCCAAGACGGATAACTTGTGGCGTAAAACCATTGTCGGCAAAGTATTCAAGTACAGCAGAACCTAAGCCACCGCTTTTTACTCCGTCTTCTATAGTTATCACATGACGGAAATTCTTACCTACTTCTGCAAGTATGTCTGTATCTATTGGTTTCAGGTATCTCATGTCATAGTGTGCCACAGACACCTCTGGCATCTCCTCCTTTAGCTTTACTATGGCTGTGGTAACGTTGTTACCGATGTGTCCTATTGACAGTATTGCTACGTCTTTACCGTCTGTTAGCTTACGACCTTTGCCTACTGGTATTGCTTCTAAAGGGCAAAGCCAGTCTGTAAGCACACCTCTTCCACGCGGATAGCGTATTGCTACTGGTCCTTGGTTCGGTAATTGGGCGGTATACATCATCTTGCGCAGCTCGTGTTCGTTCATTGGTGCGCATAGCGTCAGGTGCGGAACAGGTCGTAATGCTGCCATATCAAAGGCACCATGATGTGTCGCTCCATCTTCGCCAACAATGCCTGCACGGTCAAAACAGAACACTACGTTGAGGCGTTCTATAGCTACGTCGTGAATGATGTTATCGTAAGCGCGTTGCGCAAAGGCACTGTATATGTTGCAGAAAGGCATCAATCCCTCCTTAGCCATACCTCCTGAGAATGTAACAGCATGGCCTTCGGCTATGCCTACGTCAAAAGTGCGCTCTGGCATCAATGACATCAACTTGTTCATGGAACAACCTGTCGGCATAGCTGGTGTCACTCCTACTATGTTATCATTCTGAAGAGCAAGCTCTACGAGTGTGTCTCCGAACACATCCTGATATTTTGGCGGCTTGTTGCTACAGTCTTCGCTCAGTCGTTTGCCTGTGTCTGGGTCGAATTTACCTGGCGCATGCCATATTGTTGCAGCCTTTTCGGCAGGTTCATAGCCCTTACCTTTTATGGTATGTATATGCAGTAGCTTCGGACCTTTCATGTCCTTGAGGTGTCTGAGCACCCTTACCAGCTCCTTAACGTTATGTCCGTCTATTGGTCCGAAGTAGCGAATGTTCATCCCCTCAAATATATTCTGCTGAGAGGAGAGTGCTGATTTCAATGCGTTACCAAAGCGAATGACCGCTTTTTTGCGGTTATCGTCCATCAGACCGTGGCTATCCATCCATCTCGCCACGTTGTTACGCCAGCGGTTATATGACTCGTTCGTATTAAGAGATAGCAGATATTGCTTCATTCCTCCTACCGAACGGTCGATAGACATGTTGTTGTCGTTGAGGATAATGAGCAGGTCATTGGGTGAAGAAGATACGTTATTCAGTCCTTCAAACGCCAATCCTCCAGACATAGAGCCGTCGCCTATCACAGCGACAACGTGCCTATTATCCTTGTGAGTGGCTACTGCCATGCCTAAAGCAGCCGATATACTGTTCGAGGCATGACCGCAAGTGAAGGTGTCATACACGCTTTCTTCTGGGCAAGGAAAAGGATGTAGACCGTTCAACTTACGGTTAGTGTAGAACACTTCGCGTCTGCCTGTCAGCAGTTTATGCCCATATGCCTGATGTCCTACGTCCCATACGATGCGGTCTTCTGGCGTGTTATATACATAATGTAGTGCTACGGTAAGCTCTGTTACACCAAGGCTTGACGCCAAGTGACCAGGGTTTACCGACAGTTCTTTTACTATGTCGTCACGAAGTTCAGTGCATACGTCCGGCAATGCCTCAACAGGCAGTTTGCGAAGGTCATCCGGATACTTTATGTTATTTAAGTATTTGTATTCCACAGGCAAGAGGATACTGACTATATTATGGTGGGTTAGTTATTAAGCCGATATGTGTATGGCGGATTATATTAGTGACAATAGTCTTTAATAAAAACCTCCATCGTTGGCAATAACGTTTCAAGCCGCAAATGACGGACTGATGGGCAACGTATCATCTTCCACACATTGGCGTGCAGACGATAAATAACGTTTCCGTCAGTCCGTCACTCCCAGTATATAAATTTTACTTTACGTTACCTACTTTTATCAGGTATTCCGCAATTTGTACAGCGTTAAGAGCCGCGCCTTTCTTTATTTGGTCACCAGAAAGCCAGAATGTTAGTCCGTTGTCATTAGCGAGATCCTCGCGCACACGTCCTACGTATACATCGTCTTTTCCTGCAGTATAGAGTGGCATTGGGTAAGGCAGGCCTTCCATTGACTCCTTCGTAGGGTCAGGATTAGCCTTTGCTCCCACCTTCTTTGGATCGTCAATGAGAGTTACACCCTGTGCGTTGCGCAGAGCTTCCTGTGCAGCTTCTACAGAGATAGGCTCCTCTGTCTCTATCCATACTGCCTCAGAGTGAGCACGAAGAGAAGAGATACGTACGCACATAGCAGAGCAACGTGCGTCGGTGTGCATAATCTTCTTAGTCTCGTTAAACATCTTCATCTCCTCCTTTGTGTATCCATTATCCTGGAATACGTCAATCTGAGGGATTACGTTGTATGCCAACTGGTATGCGAACTTGTTGACAGTAGGCTGTTCATCGTTAGCAAGCTCCTTATACTGCTGTTGCAGTTCTGCCATAGCAGCGGCACCTGCGCCAGATGCAGACTGGTAAGAAGCGATGTGAATACGCTTGATGTGTGACAGTTTCTCTAATGGCTGGAGACATACTACCATCATGATTGTAGTACAGTTAGGGTTTGCTATGATACCACGTGGGCGTGTTAGTGCGTCCTCAGCGTTACATTCAGGCACTACGAGTGGCACATCCTTATCCATACGGAAGGCACTTGAGTTGTCAATCATTACTGCACCGTACTTGGTAATGTCCTCACAGAACTCCTTAGAAGTACCAGCTCCTGCACTTGTAAAGGCGATGTCTACACCCTTAAAGTCATCATTGTGCTGCAGCAGTTTTACCTCATACTCCTTGCCACGGAATGTATATTTGGTACCAGCAGAACGCTGTGAGCCAAACAATACGAGTTCATCAACGGGGAAATTTCTCTCGTCAAGCACGCGAAGGAACTCTTGTCCTACGGCACCGCTTGCACCTACGATAGCTACTTTCATTTCTTTTATGTTTTGGTAATATATTATTTCTTTCTTGGTTGAGTAATGGTTGGTGGCTAATTTAATAGTCTCTCTGATGATACTTGTCAGTATCTCTACCGTCACTAAATTAAATGCAAAATTACAAATTTTTGTTCTATTCTTCGAATATATGAGAATTTTTTTGCAATTTTGCAGTCAAAAAAGCGTGAAAGCCATTAAAAAACTGCTAAATCATGCTAATACCACTATACTAACACGCTATGATGCTTCAATATTTTCCGATAACCAGTCCCACGTTAGTGTTTTTCACCGTGTTGATAATAATCCTTATCGCGCCCATAGTGATGAGCAAGTTGCGTATTCCTCATATCATAGGAATGGTGCTTGCGGGTGTCGCTGTAGGGCAATATGGTTTTAATATCCTTGAGCGAGATGCTTCTTTCGAGTTGTTTGGTAGGGTAGGACTGCTCTATATTATGTTCCTTGCGGGTTTAGAGATGGACTTTGAGGGTCTGAAGCGTAATTGGCGCAGGGTAGGAATGTTTGGTGTTTTGACGTTCATCATTCCGTTCTTGTTAATGTATCTTGCTGGAGTTCATATATTACATTATTCCAGTCTTGCGTCGTTGCTGTTAAGTTGTATTATGGCAAGTAACACATTGATAGCCTATCCTATAGTGACTCGATACGGTTTGCAGCGTCATGACGTGTCCGTATTGTCGGTAGGTGCGTCGATGCTGTCACTGTTGATGGCCCTTGTGGTAGTAGCGGCAGTAGTAGGTTCTTATAATGGTGGTGACAATCCGCTCTTTTGGGTAATCTTTATAGTGAAGTTTGTGGCATACTGCTTAATAAATTTCTTTGCCATACGCAAGTTGACACGTTACTTTCTGCGTCGTTACAGCGATGCCGTAATGCAGTTTATTTTTGTGCTCTCCATGATGTTTATGAGTGCTGCCTTTTGTGAGCTGATAGGATTAGAGGGTATTCTTGGCGCGTTCTTTAGCGGTTTGATACTCAATCGCTTTATACCTTCCATCTCGCCACTTATGAATCGTATAGAGTTCATAGGCAATGCCCTTTTTATACCTTATTTTCTGATAGGTGTAGGAATGTTAATAAATGTCGGTTTACTGTTTGAAGGTTACGAGATAGTGTTCACGGTGCTCTGCATAGTCATAGTAGGCACGATAGGCAAAGCCATAGCCGCCTATGTCTCTTGCTTCCTTTTGCGTTATCCTTGGCTCAATGGTCACTTTATGTTTGGTCTTACCTCTGCCCATGCCGCAGGCGGAATAGCGATAGCAATGATAGGTATGGGTATGTATGACAGTAATGGTTCTCCTCTCGTTAGTGCCGATATGCTTAACGGTATTGTCATTATGATACTCTTTACCTGTATCATTTCCACTATGATAACAGAGGAAACGTCGAAGCGTATACTTATATCCGACAATAAAAACAGTGTCCACGAAGAGTCAGGAGATGATGAAAAGATACTGATTCCTGTGAAATACCCAGAGACTTGTACCACATTGTTGAACCTCGGTATCATGATGCGCAATCAGAAGCTAAACCGTGGTCTTGTGGCATTAAACGTAGTGTACGATGATGACGATGCCGACATGAACCAACGTAAAGGGCAACGCCTGTTAGACAGCATGGTATCACGTGCCAGTGCCGTAGATGTCAGGGTGCAGACGCAGGTACGTCTGGCGACAAATATAGGTAATGGTATCAAGCATGCCTTCAAGGAGTTTGACTGTTCAGAGATAATATTTGGCTTACATTCACACGATAACTCCTCCAGAGAGTTTTGGGGCGAGTTTGCTCAGAGCGTCTTCAACGGACTATCTCGTCAAGTTATCATAGCGCGTTGCGTTCAGCCTTTCAGCACTTTGCGCGTACTTCGTGTTGCGGTGCCCTCAAGAGCAGAGTTTGAACCAGGTTTCTATCGTTGGTTAGAGCGTCTTTGCCGTTTGGTAGGCAACATTGGTTGTCGTATAGTCTTTTATTGTCGTGAAGACACTCGAGGGCTTATAGAACGTTATGCCAGCAATCGTCACCAGAATCTTCGTGCCGATTACGTTGAGATGGCGAAGTGGTATGAGTTTCGTAAGCTTGCGCAGAGCATAGAAGAAGAAGAGATGCTTGTTGTAGTTACTGCACGTCGTGGCACTGTATCTTATAAAAACGCCTTTGACCGTCTGCCAGATGAGTTAACAGAATACTATCATGGTAAGAACCTTATGATAATATTCCCTGATCAGTATGGTCCTGCGCCCGACACTATGACATTTGCGGCAGCTCAGCATACGGAGCAGTTGTCTGCCTATCAGACCTTGGCTAATTTCGTAAGGAAGGTAGTAGGCAAGAGGTTATAATAATAAATAACGCTAAGATGAATCTTTACTCATCTTAGCGTTATTTTATATTCCCTTTGCTACCGCCATCGCCATGGTCCATGCTGCCTGTAGATTAAAGCCGCCAGTTACAGCGTCAACATCCGTCACCTCACCTGCGAAGAACAGTCCTGGGTGCTGTTTCGATTCCAAGGTGTCACTTTTTAGCGATGTCAAGGCAACGCCACCGCAGGTAACAAACTCATCCTTAAAGCGGTTCTTACCCGTAATGCGGTATGTGTCGTTAGTCAAGGTGTTGAGCAATCTGTTCATCCCTTTGCTCTGAAGCTCTCCCCATCGTGCCTCCGTACTGATAGAAGCACGTTGCAACAGGTATGCCCATAGTCGTGCATTGAGTTGCTCAGGGTATACAGACGCCATTTTCTTCAGCATATTCAGTTTGCAGAAGCTGTTTATCATGGCAGTGATGTCAGCGTTACTCATGCCGTACATCCAGTTAATGGCAACGTCAATATTGCGGTATTCCTTCTCAGCCAACAGTCGTGCGGCTACCGATGACAGTCGCAGAGTGGCAGGACCGCTAATGC
Organism: uncultured Prevotella sp.; assembly: GCA_934229335.1. Lineage (GTDB taxonomy): Bacteria > Bacteroidota > Bacteroidia > Bacteroidales > Bacteroidaceae > Prevotella. The sequence continues at coordinate 4,102 of CAKQDQ010000068.1, read as the reverse complement.
CCCAGTGAGTAATCAGCAAAGCTCCGTCCCCCTTCTGCTTCGTTCCTGCAAGCGACACCTGTGCCTTTTCTACAACAGTGCCCATGAGAGCAGTCAGTTTTTTGTCGCTGATGCACAGCGAAAAGAGACTCGGCACAGGCTCCACTATTTTAACGTTAAGGTTTCTCAGAATACTGAATCCCGTAATGCGAGGCTGTCCTCCTGTCGCTACTATCACCTTTTCTGCGCTCCATATCCCCGTTGTCGTCTTAATGTCGTAGCCATTGTCTGTAGCCTTTATAGAGTTCACGGTACAGTTTGTCACCAGCTTTACTCCGTGACGCTGCATCAACGACAGTAGTGTGTTAACAATTTCCATAGCATTCTGCGACTGTGGAAACACGCAGTTGTCCTCCTGCGTCACCAGTCTCACTCCCTCATCCTCAAACCATCTGTATGCATCTTTGTGCGAGAAGTGGTGTAGCAACTTCTTCATCAGTCTGTAACCACGCGGATACACCTGCTCGAGGCTTTTCACGTCGTCAAACGAATTAGTGAGGTTACACCTACCGCCCCCCGTGATAGCCACCTTCGCCAATGCCTTACTGCCACGTTCCAGTACCGTGACATTAGCGTCGGTGTATCTGCGCTTTATCTCGATAGCGGCAAAACAGCCCGCCGCTCCAGCTCCTATAATGATAATGTTCATGTTGCAAAGGTACGAAAGGTTTGCGCTATAACAAAATATATATAACAAAAATTTGTTCATATCAAGAGAAAAGAGTAATTTTGCAGACGCTTCTCAGTCTACTATAGGGTGGTACTATAAATTAGCTTTGTAATATTTCGAGGCTATTTTCGAGGTCAAAGTGTAAGTGAGCGAAAGAGTTATGCCACGCATAACGACTGAGTAAGCTTACGCTTTGAACCGAAAAGAGACCGAAAGATAACAAAACGTTGTCTTATTACAGAAGTTTTATCTTGCGGTGATAATTTATAGAACCTGCCTATTAACAGTACCCAGAGAGGTAAATAATAAAAAAATGGAAGAAAAGAAGTCATATAAAGCCGATTTGGAACATCGTCGTCCCTACATCTTTGCCGCCGCAGTCTTAGGAGTAGCGGTGCTCTTTGTGGGTATACTCTTTGTGCCGTTCAAAAGTCTTAGTGCTTTAGGCGAAGACCTTTTTGACGATTATTCCATGGATCTTGACCTTAAAGCCAACGATCAAGACGACATGATAGCGGCTGCACTGCCGCAGAAAAAGAAGGTGGTAGAGCAACCTACACAATTTCATAAGGTTGACGATGCCACCGAACTGCCACCAGAAGAGCTTAACAAACAGCCTGAGCCGCAGGAGGAAGATGACAGGAAAGAGGTAGAAGAGACCGATGAAGAGCCACCGATAAACCTCAATGGCGACGACGAAGAGACGCTACGCATCATAGAACAGCTGCCAGAATATCCAGGAGGAATGGTAGAGTTTATGAAGTGGCTCACCGCAACGCTGAAGTATCCAGCTACGGCACTAAACCGCAAACAGCAAGGCAAGGTGATGATAAGCTTTATAGTAGAAAAAGACGGTGCCATAACCCACCTGAAAGTGGTAAAGAGTGCGGGTAAGATATTTGATGACGAGGCACTGCGTGTAGCGCGCTTGATGCCAAAATGGAAGCCTGGCGTTGACAGCGGAAAGCCCTGTCGCTCCATGATAGCCATACCAATACTTTTCGAGATGTAAAAAGGTGGCGTTACGAAAGCACCCAAATCGCATCGCGAAAGCACCCAAATCGTAACACGAAAGCAATGCTTTCGCATTGCGATTTGGGTGCTTTCGTAATGGGGCATGATAAAAGACATAACACGACACTCATAAAGTCTGGAAATAACGTACACCTCCTCCTTATAATATGTTAAAAATTTGGCGACATGGAAAGTTCTTCGTAATTTTGTAAATAAGTAATGTTGAAAAAATAACTTACGCAGTTTTTGCCTCAGATTGCTGAGATATTTTGGGGATATGAAGATGGAGCGATGCGAGCATCGTGACTGATGAATAGCCACAAAATAGCCAGCAAGATGAGATAAAAAATGCGAAAGAAAACATTACTCTAACAATATAAAAATTGAGTAAGTTGTTTTTTTAACATTACTAAATGGTCTAAATTAAATAACAGTCCTGCAAATGGAAGAAAAAAAATATGAGGCAGCGATGAAAGAGCTGGAGACCATTGTTGCCAAGATGGAGAGTGGCGAACTGAATGTTGACGCCATGACGACAGAACTGAAAAAGGCACAGGGGCTGATAAAGCTGTGTCGAGAGAAACTATTGAAGACGGACGAGGAAATAAAGAAAATCCTTGCCGATGGTAATGCATAGGCATACTTAGTTAGAAAAACGAAAACATTATTTGCGTGGTTTACTATTAACCATAAACGTACATAAAATAAGCAAAAAAAGAAAATGACATTATATCCAAAACTGATAACTGACGCGTTGGCTACGGTGACGTATGCTGGAACGAAGAAGAATCTTATTGAGAGCGAGATGCTCGCAGACCAACCAAAGATTGACGGCATGAAGGTAGAGATTATCCTCGTGTTCCCACGAGAGACCGACCCTTTTTTGAAGTCAACACTGAAGGCTGCTGAGGCTGCTATACACTATCACGTGTCTAAAGACGTAGAGGTAACGATAAAGACAGAGTTTAAGTCGGCTCCAAGGCCTGCTGACGACAAACTTCTTCCTGAGGTGAAGAACATCATAGCCGTTAGCTCTGGTAAGGGCGGAGTGGGCAAGAGCACTGTCAGTGCCAACCTCGCCATTGCCCTTGCACGCCTCGGTTACTCCGTAGGATTGCTCGATACCGACATCTTTGGACCATCAATGCCAAAGATGTTTCAAGTAGAAGACGTGCGTCCTTATGCTGTAGAGAAGGATGGCAGACAACTGATAGAGCCAGTAGAGCAGTACGGCGTAAAACTATTGTCTATAGGATTCTTTGTTAATAAAGATACTGCAACACTGTGGCGTGGTGGTATGGCGTGCAGCGCATTGAAGCAGTTGATAGCCGATGCCGACTGGGGTGCGTTGGATTATCTTGTCCTCGACACACCACCGGGAACGTCAGACATACACCTTTCGCTCCTTCAGACACTCGCCATAACGGGTGCCGTCATCGTCAGCACACCGCAGCAGGTGGCACTTGCCGACGCACGCAAGGGTATAGATATGTACACTAACGACAAGGTCAACGTGCCTATACTTGGACTTGTGGAGAATATGGCGTGGTTTACCCCTGCCGAACTGCCAGAAAGCAAGTACTACATCTTCGGCAAAGAAGGTTGTAAGAATCTCGCTAAGGAGATGAATGTGCCTCTACTTGCGCAGATTCCAGTGGTGCAGAGCATCTGTGAGAATGGCGATAACGGTACTCCTGCTGCCCTTGATGTAGCGTCTCCTGTAGGACAAGCGTTCCTCGCATTAGCACAAAGCGTAGTGACGGTAACTAACAGACGTAACGCTGAACAGGCAAAGACACAGAGAGTGCAGGTGAAAGAGTAATCTTACGTTGTTACCATACACCGTGCATCGCATAGGTTTTTAACATTAATCCTCGTTAATATAACGTTAATCTATCGTTAATCTATCGTTAATATTTGGGCAGTTCTCTCAGTTTAAGAACAACCTTATGGTAAGTAAGTATTCAAAATTATTTATATATATATCAGTAAGTGAACATTTTTATTTCTGGAATTATATTAAATATAAAAATAATTTTGAACACTTACTTACAAAAATATATTAATGAAAGATTAATGTTAGATTAATGGTGATTTCTGTTAAAATCAGAAACAGAGATATTAACGTTGAAATAACGACCACTTTTCTATCAATTCCAATATGCTTCATATCGAAAAGAAATTCCTTTGCGGTGCATTGGCATTGTCGCTCGGTACCGCTCCAGTAATGGCAGACTCCTTCAGCGGAATGTGGAAGGAGTATAACGCTGCCGTAAAGAAAGACCAACCTCGCACAGCGTTGGCGGTATTGCAACGCATACAGCGTAAGGCGGAGCAGCAGAAGAGTTATGGCAACCTCCTCAGTGCGTTGCTTGAGGA
>CAKQDQ010000067.1 GCA_934229335.1 uncultured Prevotella sp. | reverse complement strand
GGTACGACAACGAGATCGGTTACTCTAACAAGGTTCTCGAGCTCATCGCACACATGAAGAAGGTTAACGGTTAATTCTATTTACCTTAATCATAATTTAGGCTCCAAGCACATTGTGTTTGGAGCCTTTTTTATTTGCTTTACGATGCTTAGTCTGCCTCTTCATGATGAGCAGTTTGATACTTCATGATGAGCAGTCAGTCACTTCGTGATGAGCAGTCAGCCACTTCGTGATGAGCAGTTTGATACTTCATGATAAGCAGTCAGCCACTTCATGATAAGCAGTCAGCCACTTCATGATGAACAGTCAGTCACTTCATGATGAACAGTCAGCCGCTTCATGATGAGCAGTCAGCCACTTCATGATAAGCAGGTCGCTGCTTTATAATATTTAGTTAGCCACTTATGATATGTAGTCAGCTGCTTTATAATATGCAATTACTCACTTTATGATAAGCCATCAGCAATTTCCTGATATTCAGTTTGTTGTTTTATGATAAGCCATCAGCCGCTTTACGTATTCTTATTGACAAGTCGTAGAGCGCTCCTTTAAGTTGTCCTTTCTCCTCTTCAGTAAATGTTACAGGTTGATTGTTACGGTCTACACCGTTTAATCTGTTATAAAGCCACGTGCCAGATTTCCCGAAATATCTACGAGATAGATCACTCCACGAGATTGATATAAGTAGGTCGTACAGTTGTTGCTTAATGGTGGTCATTGGTAGTTTGTCTTGTGCCATAGTGTAAAAGTGTTTATAGCTATTTTCTTAAAATGTGAAAGCTCGCAATTCTTATAATTTTGCGGCTGCCTCCTGTAACTTGTGCGCGATGTCGTTAAGTGCAAACCTTAATGTTTCCTTGTCAACATCAGAGAAATCATCAGGCTTGCCGTTATTGACGCCACTAAATTTATGGTATAGCCATGAGCGTGATTTTCCAAAATAATTCTTTGCTAAGTAGGCCCAATTAACCTGTTCGTACACTTCGCTCAATATTTTGCGTGCAGTAGAGCCCTGTTGTTTTTGTAATGTTTTTTCCTGTTACATAGTTGGCGTATATTAATTATTGTTTAGATGTCTCCCTACAAAGGTAATAATTTTTAGTGATAAATTAATTCTTTTCTAAAGTTATCTGTGTAAAATCTTAGTCCTTCAGGAAAAAAGAGATGGGAAGAAGTCGTTATTAGAAATATTTTGCTACCTTTGTGGTAAGGAACATTTATGATGTTACAAATGATGTAGAGGAATAAACAAAAAGAAAATTCACTATGAAGAAATCTAATTTTATATTCGCCTTAATGTTGCCACTGGCGTTTACAGCGTCAAGTTGTTGTGAGGGCGACACCGATACCGCGACACCTCAGGAAGTGTTGTCAGAGCGTTTGCCGACAGCAGATGTCATGAGTACAACAGTTGAGGGTGCTTATGCAGAGTATGGCACCTCTATCAATGACAATTTCGCTCAGGCGGTAATGAACAGACACACTTTCGGAAAGGCGTCATCCAACCAAAATGTCGTAAAGAGTGTTTTTGTAGGAGGTGACAAACTGTCAACATTAAGCGCGCAAGACTATAAAGACATCGTTTCATGTATCTTAGAGGGAAAAGCACTTCTTGTGGTAAATCCGACAGTGAACGAGTGGAATAAGTTTGCCATGAATATAGCAGAGGCTTATGTATCAATGGTAAGAGACATGATTTTGCCCGAAAACAGTACAGAAGCAGGAGAGAACTTCCTAAACATGTTAGTGCGTGATATAAGAGTAAAGCAGAGTGATGACATCTATGGTCTACCTATATTAAAGAAAGAAACGCTCGGAGTAAACGATGTATTCTCCTCAATCCTTTACATAAAAGAAGGTGATATTCGCAGTTATGACAACGATATACAGCAAGAACCAGACTCTGTAAAATCAGTAGAATATAAATATGACAAAGATGGTACGCTTGTATCTTCTCAGGAAGAGGATGCTTGGAATACTGTTATGCCAAACTGTGAGGCAAACGCTTATGCCGTAGGCCTGATGGCAGATGATGTAGTAGAGCACATATCAGAAGGACGAAGTATAGATGCAGCGTTAAAAAATCCAGTGACGAGGAGTGCAGAGTCAGACCTAAAGCAGTTGATGTCAGCGCAGCAATTCACAAAAGTGTTCCGTGTAGACAACTATGCAGCAGACGTTCGTTTTTATTACCTAAAACGTTCATGCATCATGGAGACCAATTATTATATATGGTCTGTATATGATTTTGACAAGGATAAGGATTATTACATTGTCCATCAAAGCATTACTGCGCATAATGGAGACTTGCATTGCACGTCAGGCAATAAAGACTGGGATAGTATAATTGGAGACGACTATGTCTTTCTCGGCTCTTGGGCAGGAGATATCGCAAGCCAAATAGATTTGATAGACGATAAGGGAAAACTGGTAAGCAACGTACAAGTAATAGATCCTCAACCTACTACGCACCAAGGTACAGTTTCACATACTACAGGAATGGATTTTTCATTGGGCGGAAATCTTGGCTTTAATATGACAGGACCTTTAGGAGGTATAAGTGGTTCCGTAGGTTTTAAGGAGTCATATACCACTTCTACCCCCGACTATGCAACAGAATTGAACTCTTCAGGCTCTAAGATACAGTGGTATTTCGCTGCAGCCCATTCACATATAAAGGGGCATTACTCATTTCTTGCAAAAAATGCGACGCATGAAATAATACCTTCTTGCTATCGTAATGACTGCACCTTTAACCAGTCGTTTATCTATGCCATATCAAATCCAACTTCAACGAAGTATTCGCTTGACGTATATACCAGTCAGGACCTTGTGACCTATGAAGGACTAAACACCTTCTTCTATATGACAGATAGATATAAAAGTTTCAGAAGTGACGCCAGATACACCGTGGAACTCAATCCGCCTACTCGCTATAAGGCTGACTGGTATATGGCAGTAGATGTCCCACAAGGCATTTCGCAGGAAAAAGTGCGTAGCTTCTTGCAGGCACATTACGGAAAGTACTGGAAAGAGTCGTTTACTTGCTATACATTCTTCAAGGACGATACGCTGCCAGTATGTGGTGTTATGAATAAATTTAAGAAAGATATAATGAATGACCTTGCGTCGTGGAAGTCTGCTGGTTTCGTTGGAAAATTTAGTGTCTACGTTCATCCAAGCACATCTTCAACAGTAGTGGCGAAGATAGACTTTGAGGTGAAGTAGGGCAGTCACTTATGCAATAGCTATCAAATCGCATTGCGATATCTATCAAATAGCTTAACGATATCTATCAAATCGTTTCACGAAAGCTATCAAATCGCAAAGCGTGTAGTTATGGCAAAGGAATGAAGCTAATAGAAAAGCCCCCAAGAAGTAACAGTATAACTTCTTGGGGGCTTAAAGTTTTATGGAGAAAAGATGTGTGGATATTCTTAAAATTACCACCGTTAGGTGAAACGCTGTTCTTGTTATAACATTCTGGGTTCTACCAGCCTGCTTTCAAGTTTAAGGCTAATTTTATAGAACCACTCATGAGTGTGCGTCCATTCTTAGTTAAGACACCACAGCATATAAATAGCCCACATCATAAACTTGTCATACAACCTTTCTGTATTCCGAAGGCGTCTTACCCGTTTGTGCCTTAAAGAATCGTACAAAATGCTGTGGGTATTCAAACCCCAAATGCGTGCTAACCTGTGTGATGTTTAGCGTATCGTCAGACAATAGCTGCATAGCGTAACGTAGCATACGGTCGTTAATGAAGTCCTTTGCCGTTCTTCCCGTTTCTGTTTTCACCAATTCTCCGAAGTATTTAGGCGAGTAACAGCATTTATCAGCAAAGTAAGCAACCGATGGCAACCCGTCATGTTCTGCTTTCTCAGATATATACTCGTCCAGCAGATTAGTGAATTTCTTTATGACAGAATGGTTAATTTCCTCACGAGTGATAAACTGTCGGTCATAAAAACGAAGACAGTAGTTGAGCAGTAGTTCAATGTTACTTACTATTAACTCTCGTGTATGTTTGTCAATGTTATGTTCCAGTTCCTGCTTTATCATAAACAGCACATCACGAAAGATCTCAATCTCGTCAGTAGAGAGATGCAACGCTTCGTTAGACGAGAAGTCAAAGAATGCATATCGGCTAATATTTTGTCCCAATGATGTGCGGTTAAGCAAGTCCGGGTGGAACACTAATGCCGTCCATTTTGGCGTTCTGACCTCAGGATTAGGTTCTACATGTATGGCCTGTCCAGGTGCAAAGCTCGTTACAGTCATCTCGTCGAAGTCGTACAGAGTACGTCCGTACGATAGTTTACAGCCTTTGTTCTCCTTAAGAAACAGAGCATAGAGTCCGTAGTGAAATGTAGCTTCTTCAAGTTGTCGTTCTTTTTCAAAGCGCATAACACTGACTAACGGGTGCAGAGTCTCTATTCCGTAATATTCGTTAAACTCTTGTACGGTGTTGAAATATACGTCTTTCATATTGTAAGTAATTTATAAAACCACCCATTATTTGGTACGCCAATGGATAATATCAAGTACTTTTTACTTGCCGAGTTTGTCATACTCCTCGTCGCTTACAGGCTCAAGCCATTCGTTAGGTGCAGAGCCTGGCTGCGAGTTCTCTACAGCCACGTGCGTAGCGAGATGTTGGAACCATGAGTCTTTCTGTGCACCGTGCCAGTGTTTTACCCCTTCCGGAATATCTATCACGTCGCCCGCCTTCAGAGGTATAGCCTCTTTGCCCCATTCTTGATACCAACCTTTACCAGAAACGCAAATAAGAATCTGGCGTGCTCCGTGGTGTATGTGCCAGTTGTTACGGCAGCCAGGCTCGAAAGTTACGTTAGATGTAGGCAATACAGTCGTTTCATCCTGCTTCAAGTTCTTTGGCTTTACAGTAGCAAGATAGCTGTTGCCTACGAAGAACTGCGCATAGTTTACGTTAGGGTTCCCCTTGCTCCAGTCGCCAGCACAAGCGTCTGCCGCATTATCACTTTGGCTCAGTCCGTTATCACTAAGAAATCGGCACAACTCGTCAACCGTCTCCTTGCTGTTGCCCATATTCACTGCACCCACCTTGTGAGCCGCTAACTGAGGTGCAACACCCTTCAGGGCAGACAAGGCGGCAACGGTAACAATCTCGCGTTCGGCAGGAGAGAGCTGGTCTCCAGCAAAGATGTCGCCGAAGAGGTGCGCCTTCAGGTAATAGTCGTCTTGAGGGCAGAAGTCATAGTTGAATGCACGTCCAGACAGTTGAGTCTGATTCTTCGTGCCTAACTCCAATGCAGCCTTTGCATCGTTCCACTCTGAGGGGCGTGTCCATGCCTTACCCTCGTTCCATTTAGCGTCAGGGTTGGCGTCAAGCACGTTCTTCAGCGCACCCAAAGCGTTGAGTGAGCGTGGAAATCCCGTGTAAGCGTAGAGTTGAGAGAATGATTCCTTAATCTCGTTAATAGTAATTCCACCGTCAAGCGCGTTCTTTACGGCAGGCTCAAGACGCGTAATGTCACCTTGAGCTTCAAGAGCGGCTATTGTGGCTAAATGCTTCTGGCGTTCAGTCAGAGCTTGTGCGAACATTGTTGTTGCCATGATTATAAGAGTAAAAAAAAGAGTTAATCTTTTCATTGTCGTTTATAATAAGTGTAAAGGGTGGTTCTATAAATTACCACCATTAAACAGAACTTGTTTTATATAATGGCGTTTAGTCATCTTTTGGTCTCTTTTCGCGGTCAAAGCGTAAGCTCGTTCAGTCGTTATGCACAGCATAACTTCTTCACTCGTTTACACTTTGACCACGAAAATAGCCTCTAAATATAACAAAGTTAATTTATAAAACCACCCTAAAAGGTTTGCTTCAGCCCTTTACTTCACTATCTTTAAGATATCCTCAACGATTTGCTCGTCGAGCAAACGGTTGTCAGAAAGCAGCTCCTGCAGTACGAAACGGTCGTAGAGTCCCTTCTTTACACCACCTACAAGCACCTTCATGTCAGAGGTAGCGTAATATGATGCAATGCGTTCGCCGAAGCCACCGTCCTTACAACCGTCTTCCAGCGTAACCACAAGAGAGTGGTCTGCCTTCAGAGCGTCAAGAGTCTCAGCGTCCACCTCATTGAGATAACGAGGATTTACAAGCGTAGCGTCAATACCCTTGTCGGCAAGTAGTTTCGCAACGTTCTCGCCCTTCTGGTAGAAAGAACCAGCTGCGATGATGGCAACCTTTGAGCCTTTATGAGAAATCTTGTACTTAGCCTCATAGCTGTACTCCTTGTCCACCTGTTCTTGAGTGTGTATAACACCGTTACTTGGCACACGTAGTGCTACAGGCATTTTGTCTTGCTTGATAGCCCAGGCAAGCATGGCAAAGTATTCCTCGCAAGATGTTGGTGCAAGGTACAGTAAGTTAGGAATACTGCAAAGCATAGGAATGTCGAACAAGCAGATGTGTGTGATGTCGTTCATACTGCCAGTTCCGCCCCACATCACGTTGATAACGGCAGGGTTAGAGTTGATGCACAAATCTTGCGCAATCTGGTCGTAGGTTCGCTGTATAAAGGTAGAGTATACAGTCCATACCGGATGCAGTCCGCCTTTAGCCATTCCTGATATCATGGCGCACGCCTGCTCTTCCGCTATGCCCATATCAATGTGCTGTTTTCCTGCAAGCTCTCTCTTGGCTTTGTTGAAGCCACCAGCAGCAGGAGTACCAGCGGTAACGGCAATAAGTGTAGGATCTGCCTTCATCTCGTGCAGCATCCAGTCAGAGAAGATTTCTTCGTAGGTCTCTACGGCTGGAGTAGCAGGACGACTACCGTCTATTGGATTAAAAGGCATGCCCCAGTGCCATGACTCCTTATCTTTTACTGCTGGAGCAAAACCATGACCTTTCTCTGTATGTATGTGAACAACAGTAGGTTTGTCAGTGTCCTTTACACTCTTAAATACCTCTATGAGCTTCTCAATGTCGTTGCCCTCTTCAAGGTATTTATATTCAAATCCCCATGCCTTAAACCAGTTGTGTTCGCATGTGCCGTTGCTCTCTCTCAGTGCTCTGAGGTTCTTGTATATACCACCATGATTCTCTGCTATAGACATCTCGTTGTCGTTCACCACGATGATGATACCAGTGCCGAGTTCAGATGCCTCGTCAAGCCCCTCAAAGGCTTCGCCACCACTCAGCGAACCATCACCGATGATAGCGATAATGTTCTCGTGTGTACCTTTTATGTCACGTGCTTTCTGTAGACCAGTAGCGAGACTGACAGACGTTGAGGTGTGTCCCACTTCAAAATTATCGTATACAGGGCTTTCGGTAGGAGAGGAATAGCCACTGATAGCGTTCATGTCGTCAACGTCACCAAGAAAACCTTTGGCACGTCCAGTAAGCACTTTGTGTGGATAAGACTGGTGAGACACGTCGAATACGAACTTATCCTCAGGGGCATTGAACACATAGTGCAACGCAACGGTAGCCTCTACGAAGCCGAGGTTAGGGCCTACGTGACCACCATGCTTGCTGACGCGGTTCAATACTGCACTGCGTGTCTCGTCGGCTACAACCTTCAAAGCCTCTAAGTCCAGATTTTTTAAGTCGGCTGGCGACTGAATCTTCTCTATATACATGTTTTTTTTATTTAAATGTTTAAGTGTTGTTTATGTTCTGAGTTATATTTATCCAATTTCATGCAGGGTACAGACAGTGCCCAAACTCTAATTGCAAAGTTACAAACTTTATTTTAATACATACATACCAACAATGCGGAAAATATTACCAGAAATAATGATTGCCCACTAAACGAGTGTAAATAGAAGTATCTTTGATGTCTGTCAAGAAAACTTTGTGTACGTACACAAAGTGCAATGAAATTTTTGTAGTAAAATGAAAAAGAAGTAATTTTGCAGCAAAGAAAAGGATAAGAGAGAATAAATAAACATAATTTTAAGGTGGGTGGTCCGCTAAGATTGTTGTAACTGTCAGTAATGGCACTATCAACGTCTGGCGGACTTTTTTTGTTATGGCTATTGTTAGGAGTGAATTATAAAGTAGTGGTAATTTACGTGCTATTATTTATATCTTTATAAAAGTAGGTGTTTACAACCTATAGAACGTATTATAAGTAAAAATCAAGATAAAAAGAAATATAAACCTAAACGAATGCCAACATTAAACTCAACGTAACGTGAGCGGCATCTGTATCAGTAAAGACATTGAATATGAAAATAAGAAAAATCAACATCGTGCTGGTTGCACTCCTTCTTCCCGTACTTTGCTCGGCAAAGAAGAAAGAGATAGACCCAGAGATAGTGAAGCTACAGGAGAAAATAGAGTGGGTGATGGCAAAAGTAGATTCGCAGCCCGACTGGTTATACTCTCGTTTGCAGATGTATTGGAACAGTCACGCTACTGATGTCATGATAAACGGTGAGACGTTTGTTGCGCCAGGTGGCGAGAGAGCACCCGAACCAACGGTGAAATACAATGGGTCGCGTAGTATGGCAACGCTGTATAATCGTCCGAAGATAGAAGATATAGTGCCGTATGACGATGATAAAGAAGGTAACGTGACATTCGTTAGTCGCGCTACAGGTAAGATGGAAAAGACGCATCCTGCAAAGACGGGCGTGAACATTGCTGGGCTTAACCGGCAGATTATATCCATAGCAAGAGACGCTGCGGTAGTATATGCAGCGACAGGAGATAAGCGTTATGGAGCAATGGCGGCAAAGGTGTTCGATGTTTATATGAAGGGAATATACTATCGTGATGTCCCTACCGATATGAACCATGGACATCAGCAGACACTTGTTGGCATGACCACGTTCGAGGTGATACACGAAGACGTGGTGAATGAATTGACACAGATGTACCCTTTGATACGGGATATCCTGAAAGACGATGCTGATGTCATTGATGCATCGTTCAAGAAATGGGCGGAGAATATAATATCAAATGGAGTACCGCATAACAACTGGGATCTGTTTCAGGCTGACTTCATAGTGAAGATAGCGTTGGTATTGCAAGATGATAAGCATTATGCTGACGGTAAGGGAAAGCAGTACTATCTGAATTATGTTGTAAACGAGAACAGCATAAGGCAGTGGGGAATAAAGAAACTGATGAACTTCGGCTTTGATAGATATTCGAGAACATGGTATGAATCAGCTGGTTATAGTCTGACAGTAATGAGAACCTTCAGTGAGTTCTTTAATATGCTTGATCAAAAAGCAGGGATAGATCTGTTTAGTCAGTGCCCAATGTTAAAGGAAAGCTATCTTACTGCTGTACCGCAGTATTTGTTTCCTAACCGAATGTTTGTGGGATTTGGTGACTCGCACCCAGGATACGTAGGCGATGCTGGCATAAATAGTGTCATGGAATATGCTACAAGGCACAAGAACAAGACACTGTATGAGGAGATGAACCAACTGAAAAACGCGCTGACAGCTACGGCTTCGCAAGAGGAAATCGAAAAATACGTTAGCTCTATCTATTACGCTCCGAATGTATCGTGGCTTGTTATGCGAACAGGCATGAACCGTCAGCATGACCTTATGGCATCATTAAACGGAAGCCTTGGCAACCATCAGCACGCCAACGGTATCTCCTTAGAGCTGTATGGCAAAGGCTACGTGCTCGGACCAGATGCAGGTATAGGCAAAACGCTCTACAGCGGCTTAGACTATTTGGAGTATTACTCGCAGATGCCAGCCCATAACACTGTGGTGGTAGATGGTGTTTCGAGTTACCCTGTAATGATGTCGCAGCACCCTTTCAAGGTTGTTGCGTCATACCCTGTGGTATCTGACACCGTGCCTTCGGCATCAACGCTCTCTAAACAGAAGGAAAAAATAGTGTATACTACCGTCGATTTTCGTGAACCAGAGACCAATGCGCAGCAGCGTCGCACTACGATCGTGGTAAAAACAAGTGATAAGGGAGGATTCTATGTCGATGTGTTTAGAAGCAGAAGAAGCGACGGCAACGATAAAACTCATGATTATTTCTACCATAATCTCGGTCAGAAGATGTTGGTGACAGATGCTGCTGACAACGCCATCGCTATGCAGCCTACGGAGGAACTTGCCTTTGCTGGCGGCCATCTCTACGCTTATTCATATATATATAATAAGGAGAGTGCAGCGATGCGTGGCACAGTGAAGACCAAGTTCATTACAAAGATAGAAGATGAGCGCACTGTTCAGGCTATGGATGGGCAGCATGAGGTGACGATGACAATGTGGATGAAGCACGAAGATAACCGTAAAATCATTAAAGCACTGTCACCTGCCAACCTTGAATATGAGCGAATGGCGAACCAACCTTATAAGATAGCGGAACAACCAGTATTGACTTTTGTTGCGCGACAGTACGGTGAGGCATGGAATCATCCATTTGTCGCAGTGTATGAACCCAGTTCCGACACTGAACCTGGAGATGTGTTAGCTGTTGATTTCTATGAAACAGGCGAGAAAGGAACTGTTGGCGTAAAGGTAACACTAAAGGATGGTAAGACGCAAAGCATCCTTTGCCGTGAAGACGGCACAGTTAAAAGTATGTAAAGAATATCTTATCACAGCACAATACAGTGCTGGTTTAAGCGCAATATAAATGAGAAGAGATGCCTTGTATTTGCATATAGAGTGCAATTACAAGGCATTTGCTGTGTAACAGAAATGTGACGTTATGACACTAAAAGCGTTACCTAAGTGTGATATTGTTATGATAATTGTGAGATAAATAGCAAAAAATCATAAAAACTCTTGTGTAATTTTACAAAAAGTATTAATTTTGCAGCGTCTTTATTACAATATGGTAATATAATATGCTATATTTATAACACAACACACTTAACGCAAACACAACAATGAAAGTACAAAAGAGATGGATTATCATGATGGCACTGATGCTGATAGTGTCATTAGTTGGTGCATTCGTACCAGAAGAAGAAGGTTTATGGGACTTTGTAGAGACAGATACCTGTACATCAAGCAATGTAGCATGGATGATAACAGCCACAATCTTCGTCTTGATGATGACGCCAGGACTGTCATTTTTCTACGGAGGAATGGTTGGAAAGAAGAATGTTATAAGCACTATTCTTCAGTCATTTATTGCCATGGGTATCGTTAGTGTACTGTGGGTGGTGTTCGGATTCAGCCTTGCTTTCGGCGACGATGTGGCAGGGTGGGGACTTATTGGCGACCCTTCACAGTTCTTTATGTTCCAACATGTAGGTGCAAAACCTTATGAAAAGATTACCGCTTCAATACCCTTGGCACTGTATGCACTGTTTCAGATGAAGTTTGCCATTATCACACCATCGCTGATAACAGGCTCCTTCGCGGAACGAGTACGTTTCTCCGCCTATATGGTGTTTATGATGCTCTTCTGCATTTTTGTCTATTGTCCGCTTGCACATTGGACTTGGCATCCCGACGGTCTGTTGCATCAGTTGCTTAATATCCACGATTTCGCAGGTGGAATAGTAGTACATGCTTCAAGTGGTGTAGCGGCTTTGGCTGGAGCAATATTCCTTGGACGCCGTCAGAACGCTAAGACTTCACAGCATCTTCCTGCAAACGTGCCTTTCGTTATCCTCGGTGCGGCTCTGCTTTGGCTGGGTTGGTTCGGCTTTAACGGTGGTTCTGGATTGGCGGCAGATGGCATTGCCATAAAAGCATTCCTCAACACGAACACCGCGGGTGCTACAGCCATGATGACATGGATATTCATTGATTGTCTGCGTGGGCACAAACCGTCTGGAATGGGAGCCGCAGTAGGAGCGGTAGTAGGCCTCGTTGCCATCACGCCTTGTGCTGATGTCGTAACCACAAGTACCAGCTTTATCATTGCTGTTATAACCACATTCGTATGTAATACGGCGGTACACTGGCGTGAAAAGTCAAACCTCGATGATGCACTTGATGTCTTCCCAACCCATGGTATGGGTGGTATTGTAGCTACAATACTTACAGGCGTGTTCTCATATACAGGTCTTATACATGGTGGAGTTACAGAATTCTTCAACTCAATCATAGGTGTAGCGATTGTAATAGTATATACATTCTGTGTCAGTCTGGCACTTTACTGGATAACAAACAAGATGATTCCAATGCGAGTAAGCATGAGAAGCGAGCGTGTGGGCCTTGACATGAGTCAGCACGACGAAGCTTATGCCTTCTCTGATACAGCAGAACGCGAGATTGCTGAGTACTTCGAGAATCAGGAAGATAAGGACATGAGAGACTTCTAAGAAGCATAAAAAAGCGTCATAATGGCTCTTATACCCCATAGGTATATAGTATTTTACGTACGGAGAGAGCCTTTTTATATTTTTTTAACTTCGTGATTGTCTGTAAGTCATAAAAAGTTAGTAACTTTGCAGCCGATTTATTCCGTCATAGGCTCAATTAAGTGTCAGCATGGTGCTGAACGCCTACCGGAGAAACCCGTTTTACAATATAAAAAGCAATGTACGCAATTGTAGAAATCAACGGTCAACAGTTTAAGGCAGAGGAGGGTAAAAAGCTCTTCGTTCACCACATTAAAGAGGTGGAAGCAGGTCAGGCTGTTGAGTTTGACAAGGTACTTCTCGTAGACAACGAAGGTACTGTAACAGTAGGAGCACCAACAGTTTCTGGTGCCAAGGTGGTATGTGAAGTAG
>CAKQDQ010000066.1 GCA_934229335.1 uncultured Prevotella sp. | reverse complement strand
GTACCCTGTGGCAGGTACGTCCATCTGCTGTGCTCTTCAGTCTTGTAGGCAAAAGTTATTTTGTCTGCCCCCAACTGCGTTTGTTGAGAGCACGTAAGAGATACAGAAGTGCTATGGCTGTTAACACAAACAGTATTCTTGCCCATGTAGTCTGCCACCAATGCGGTATGTGGTAAATCGAAATGGTAGTCTCTATCCCAGACCATCTGCCATACTCATCGGTAGATGTTAGTAATAACATGCTGTTTCCTGCCTCTATATTATTAAGGTATATAGAATTGGTACCCTGTGGCAGGTACGTCCATCTGCTGTGCTCTTCAGTCTTGTAGGCAAAAGTTATTTTGTCTGCCCCCAACTGTCGGTTAGTTGTGACATTGAGTATGAGGCTTGAACTGTTTGCCGGAATCACAATTTGTTTGGCGTCATGGGGCACAACAGTTAGCGAGTCACCAGTCTTGTAACTTGATACAATGATGGGATGTGTTTTAGCAGAAGTCTGATTGAGCGCCAATGAGGGAGTTATCTCCAGATAGGCGTCTGCTGCTCCGATGCCTACAATTTTTTGTCCTGCTCGTTCCAGCTTGTAGAAGTTGGAGACGCGTATAGCCAAGTCTTGACAGTGAAATGTACGTGTATTCCCATTAGTGGGGTTTATTTCTCTGACAGATTGGTCTGACATCACCCAAATGTGTCGCAGATAATCTGTCTGAATGTCTATTATGGCACTATGGTTTGCGCTGCTGTACTTCTCTTGAAATGTAAGATGTTGTCCTCCAGGATGTAATGTAAATATTTTCCCATTCTCTGTACCAGTCCACAATGTGCCATCGGAACAGATATCCATACAGGTTATTCTGTATTTGTCGGAACATATGAGCTGCGGTTTTCCATCAACGGGCAGCCTGTACAGACCTTTACCTCTAACCAAGAAGAAAACACGCCCGTCAACGTCTGCTGCTGCCATCGTTATAGGATATCGGCAGCGGAATATTGAGTGGATGCTTGTCTTGCTGTCTACTGATGATAGGGAAGTGCTGAATCTATAAAGACCAGTGCTGGTGCTTACGAGGAGATAAGCACCGAAATCACGTATCATCTGTATCTCACTGTCGAACGACGCTACATGATGTACCGTTGTTTGTAGTAGGTCGTCAGATGTTACCGCTAAAAGTCTCCTGCCATCAGCGCACCAGATACCAGCTTGCCGCTGCCTTTTTTCTATTATCTTGCTTTTGGATGTGATGCCGCTGATGGTTCTTAGACTTTGGGTATTGCTATTGTAAAGCATAAGTCCGATACGTCCCTGGCTTATCCACAGCAGGTTATTGTCCTTCACGCATCTATCGGCAATAAGTGGATAACCCGTTTGGCGAGTTACTTCAGAAATGGCATATCGTTGTACGGGTACGGAGGTTGGTGAAAGAATAAACGTAGTGGGAATAAATCCTCCTATCCACAGATTGTAGTTGCCGTCAAGCCACATACCATCAAGTATTTTCTTGTTGGCAGACATGAACGTACTGGTGTTGACGCTCTTCAACGTATTGTCAGTAATGTGGTAGATATACAGGTTGTCTGTGGTGGAGGTATAGATAAGGTTGTGGCGTAAATCCACCTTCATGTCCAGTATCTGCCCTTGCTCTTTTCTTGAGAACGTAACGGGATATGGTGTAAGAGAAAATGTCTTTCCGTCCATAAACTGTACACCGTCTCTCCATGTACCTATCCAATAGCCGTTGCGTTTTCGGTCTTCCATGATGCGCGATGGCTCTATGGATATATGTGTTAAAAAAGGTTCGGGATGTTTGCCGTTTACTGACCTCCAAATTTTGTTATGCCAGAAAAGTATCCATATATTCTTTTGGCTGTTCTCGTAAAATGTGGCGACATTCTCCTTAGGGCGTTTCTCTTCTAATATTACTTTATGAGTATAAGCGTCCAGACAGTATATGGTCCCGGAAACACTTGCCCACAGTCTGCCATGCGAATCACACAACAGGGCTGATGTCTCTCCATTGTATGGCGTAGCCTTTACTTTGTAGTCTCTTTTGTCTATGTAGAAAAGACCTTCGTACGTACCAAACCATATTTTCCCAGCTTTGTCTTCCGTTATACAGATAATGTCGTTGCCAGCGATACGGAGTATCTGGTAACCATTGTCACGGCAGAGCCCCCCGCCTTTGGTGCCATACCACATATATCCTTCAGTATCCTGATAAATGCAATGTACGTTGCCAACAGGAAGCTGCGACTGAGTGGGAAGGGGAGTAACGACAAAGCACTTTGCTACTGCCGCAAAACATAGCAGTATGCAAAGTGCTGAGATTCTGTTGTATATACGAACTGTTGTGCGCATTGTATATTATCTATATGCTTTTAGAACCGTTTTGTTATCCATTATGGATGATTGACGATAAAGATGTGTGCAAAGATAATAAAAAATGACGAGATAACGCTCTCTACGTATTTTTATTTGACGATAACCTTGACAGAGCCTTTGTTTGCGCTGACAATGTATGTACCCGAGGGCAAACGGTCGTGTGCAGCCATAATCTCGCCATTGATGTTGTATATTCTGTAATTGTCAACGCCTTGTACGTATATATAGCCATCTTGACTTGTCACCGAAAAGGGAATGGGGAGTTCTGCCGATGGCATGGTAATGGCAGAAGCGGGATTATCATAAGTCTGCAGTGTGATGGTCTGTTCTGGAAGGTTGTCGGATGTTACCTTTAGTATGAACTTTCCTGCGTTCTTCGTAGTCTGCACAATGGCTTGCGCCCGACCGTTGTAGAGTTTTGGCGATGGGTTACGGAAACTGTTCATGTCGTTAGGACACGCATTGCCGCAGGCTAATATTTTTCCTTCCCCCTCTATCGTAAAATTGACTGTGCGCTTGGAGTCATATACCACCTGACCGTCTTCGTCAACCAATTCCGCTGTAATGTAAGCAAGGTCGTTGCCGTTGGATGCAAGGTTGTAACGGTCGGTGACGAGGCGGATGGCTGTAGGAGTCCCCGTAGTCTTCAGAATGAAGCTGGCTCCTTCTTCCTTGCCGTCATATTCTACCGCTTTCAAAATTCCAGGAGCGTACGGAACAGAGAATCCTGCCCAGAATGTTGCCGATGTAGCTTTAGTCCCTATCAGTTTGTCATTGAGATACAGACGCACCTGAGGAGAGCGAGAATATACGTTGACAGTAAGCATGGTACCCTGCGGATAGTCCCATGTCCAACTTTGGTGTTCTAACTGCCAGCCCCACAATGAGATACTCTGATATGTACCCTGCGGTGCAGCCTCTTCCACTGCCATGGTGATAGGTTTGCGGTGCCATACTACGTCACGATAGTAAGACTGTGGTTTCTTGGTGCCTATGAGGTCAATGTCGCCGCACCAACCATTGAACCAAGGCCAACCAGGAGAGAAAGGCTGGTTTCCACTGGTGCGGAAAGAGGCACTGCCTATGCCAGACTCGCCAAGGTAGTCCATGGCAGTCCATACAAAGTCGCCAATGACATAAGGGAGTTTTTCGGCTAATGTCCAGTTTTCTGAAGCTTGCTTAGGATAGGTCTCCAATCCTACCATTACCCTGTCTGGATAGCTTTTGTGGTCACTCTCATATTTGTCGTACAGATAGTTGTAACCTCCTACATCAAGGCTTTTGAAAGCAAGATTGTTGTCGTCATTCCATGAATGTCTGAAATCGTCCCACCCTGGTATAGCTGCGGTAATGGCTCGTGTAGAATCTAAAGTTAGTATGGTGTTGCGCAAACGTGCAGCTACGGCCTGTCCCTCAGTGGTTATACGGCCAGGAATCTCATTGCCTATGCTCCACATTATAATACTTGGATGGTTGCGGTCACGAAGTATCATAGTCTGCATATCCCTGTCGCTGTATTCCGCAAAATATTGGTGGTAGTCATCTGGATTCTTAGCACGAATCCATTGGTCGAATGATTCGTCTATAACCATCATGCCGATACTGTCGCAAGCATCGAGAAAATGCTCAGAAGGGATGTTATGAGCGGTACGAAGTGCATTGAAGCCTTCATTCTTGAGTAATGTTATCTTTCGGTTCTCTGCTGCATCAAAGGCGGCAGCACCTAAAAGACCGTTGTCGTGGTGTATACATCCGCCATGTAACAGAATGTTTTTGCCATTAAGCAAGAATCCCTTTTGGGAAGAATACTCTATTGTACGAATTCCGAAGTGGCTCGTTATCTCGTCTTTCGTGTCATTTTTGTCACTCGATACGCTGACGACAGCTTTATAACGGTATGGATTGTCTGGAGACCAAAGTTCGGGTTTAGATACCGTGAGTTGGAATTTCAAGGTCTCTTCTGCGTTCTTGGCTATGCGGACAGATTGCTTGTCTGATGCGATAAGTTGTCCATTACTGTCGTACAACAGCACGGCAACTTCATTTTCTGACGTCTTTTTCGACTCGTTCTTGACCAATGTCTCTACGTTAACGGTAGCCTTATTTTCTGAAACTTCCGTGGTATGAATGAAGTTGCGCCAAGTGTCAAGATGCACCTCTGGAGTTTTGAGAAGCCATACATGACGGTATATGCCAGAACCTGCATACCAACGCGTGTTGACTCCGTTATTAGTAACTTTGACCGTGATAGTATTTTCTTTTCCAGGGGCGTTGCAGAACTCTGTGGCATCAAAGCGAAAGCTTTGGTAACCATAGTGATTGAAGTATATCTTGCGGCCATTGAGCCATACAGTGGCATAATTGTATGCTCCTTCAAAATAAAGCATGATACGCTTATTACGATCCTCATTGTCAAGTGTGAAGGTTTTACGATACCAACCTTCGCCTCCTACAGTCTGCCCTGTTGAGTTGCCTCCGACGCTACTACGTGAGAAAGGTCCGATATGTTCTCCTCCCGCGGCCTCGGCAGCCTCAGTTTCAACACTCCAGTCGTGTGGCAGGTTCAGGGTTTTCCATGAGGAATCATCGTAATCAGGATTTATAGCTTCTGTGATAGCACCATAATGGAATTTCCAGTTTTCGTCTATGCAGGTCTTGCGTGGGCTTGCAAATGCCAGTAAGCACGAAATTATATAGACGAAGCCGATAAATAGTGTTCTTTTTTTCATATGCTAATTCTTTTGAAATGTCTTTATAGTGGTTCTGTAAATTATACAATACTCAGGAATTATTGTTTTTGTACGTATCCGCTGAAACCTTTAATGTCTGTTGGGATTTTAGTGTAATGGCATGTTTTATCATTGTCCTGAAGTAGCCATACCGGAGTCGTAGTGATGACGTGACGATAGCTTCCGCATAGTTTCCAGCCATTGGCGAGAATCTGTGTAGCGGGGGGAGCGGCATTAAGTAATACATTGTTAAAGGTATAGCTTGATATATTACCATTTTTAGCCTTGACAAGATATGTCTGTCCTGTCTTGATACAGTCAGAACGTTTACCCTCAAGCACAACATCGTTGCCATGAGTGGTACATCCTGATACCGCCCAAACATCAGCGAAATATTCTTGTGTTACGGATGGCGACACATCGAACGGCAAGCATATTGTTGATAGCTTGTCAGAGGGGATATTTCGTTTTAACATGACGTTGGCATAACTTGTGCCCCTTACGCAAGTGACATCAAAATCCTCACTGAGAGCGATGTCTTCTGGTTGCCCCGGAGATGTACACTGAAGTGTTACTTGTGAAATACTTGTCCAATCGTTTCCATTCGTCTCATCGGCGGTAATGCCTATAGTAAGTGTCTCTCCTTTCTGTATTGTACATTCAACGGAAAGCCTCTGCCAATTATTAGTAGTAATAGGAGTGCGGCTGTTGTTTGCTGTTAGATATAGTCCTGTAAGACATTTACCTTTGTTTGATGCATCGTTATATACCTGCCCTACAACATTTGCGGTTATTACATAATGACCAGGAAGAATATCATTAATCTCTTGCCAAATGAGTTTCGCACCTTTTACTGGCGACCAATACCACGATTCTATACCAACACCTTTATAAACATCGCTGTCAAACTCTGTGTTGTGTTTGTTGTAACCTGCAGCGGCATCCTGTGAATTACGTGTCCAGCCGAAGTTATTCTCGCCGGTTGGATTCTGTAACAAATATGTCACGTCGTATGGATTCTCCGCGGTAGCGTTCATATACAGATCTGGGTTTATTGTCGCTGCATGAGCTGCCTGTATGGAGGCTATTGACAGCAATAGCCAAACAAATGAAAGGACATTTTTCTTCATAGTATTTATATAGTTTAGAGATATTTATATAGTTTAGAGATATTTATATAGTTTAGAGATAGTGAAGTCCCAATTGATAGTGAAGTCCCAATTGATTAAGTAAGTGCTACTTACTCATTTATAAAAATTGGTTTTAGAAATCTACTTATGGATGCAAAATTAGTGTTATTATCGTCTTAATATTAATTTGCAGCGTTATTTTCGCTGATATTTTTTAGTACAATCATAATTAGCAACATATGTACTAATTACTATGCAACATTTGTATTACTAAAAGAGTAAACTCTTTACATACCATTTCCCACCAAATGTTATTTGTAAAAAAGGTAAGCTTCCATGCTCATAAAAATCATTCCACGTGGTGTCCAATATTTGGGCATCCACGTGGAATGACTTATTCTAATAATGTAGTAAAGTTACGAACTTTATGTACTTGATGTTATTGTCAGGTCGTTTCTCTTTTTTTATAGCCTTTGCGCAATCTCCTCAAAGGTGATGACAGTGGCAACCGTCTTGCCATCAGCTGTGTATTTAGGCGTTTTGCAGTTAAAGAGCTGTTGTAATAGAGTTGTCATGTCTTCCTCTGACAGCACCTCTCCGTATGGTGTAGCTGCTTTGCGTGCCAGTGCAGCAGCAATAGTGGTGTGCAGTAGTTCTGTGGCGTTGTTGCCTGTTTCTATTGCTTCGTCAACCAGTTCAGTCACAAGTTTAACGGTATTCAGTCCACTTACTCCTGCAGGTGTGCCGGCAATGGAGTAACTTCCGCCTCCAAGGTCGGTGATTTCAAATCCTATAGCGCGTAGTTCGTCAAGAATAATGTTGAGCGACGCAGAGTAAGAGGGCGGAAATTGTACCATCTCAGGGAACAGTATGCGCTGTGTATGTGGCGTATTGTTCTTTATACTCTGCATGTATTGCTCAAAGAGAATACGCTGGCTGGCTCGATTCTGGTCAACAATCAGCAGTCCTGTTGTCGTTTGCGTAGTGATGTAGCTGCCGCGTAACTGTAAGTGTGGAGCGTCAGTAGCGGCTTGGAGGTCTATGCTCAGATTGTCCTCAGCCTGAAGGTCGTCGGTAGATGGCGCATTATCAGTGTCTCCCCATGACAGACCTGAATGGAAAAGGGTAGGTGATGGCTCTTCTGAGGATATACTGTCACTGTATGGCAACTCACCTTTTCCTCTATTATCGATGCCCATGCCGTTATCAATTCGCTTACCGTCAGATGACTCTCCGAACAGCTCTTCCCAGCCCTTTGCGGAGCGTTGCTGTGGGGCGTGTGTGCCAGTGCCGCGCATTGTGGGTGAAGAAGAAAGTGGAGCGTTGTCCTCTTCAGTATCTTCAAAAGGGTTATACTGTGGATTAAAATCAATGTGTGGGGCTTCAATGACTCCAGCGGTAGGGTTAAAGACAGGGATGTCGGGCTTGCCTACAGTGTCAAAGTCGAGCGTGGTGATGTCAGAAAACTTACCTACGGCATCTCTGGCGGCAGCCATTAGTATCTGCCAGATGTCGCGTTCGTTGTCGAATTTTATCTCTGTCTTGACAGGATGAATATTCACGTCAATGTCTTTCGGGTCTACGGTGAGATATATAAAATAAGGTATTTGGTCACCGTCGGGTATCAGTCGGTCGTATGCCGCCATTACAGCCTTATGGAAGTAAGGGTGTTTCATATACCTTCCGTTAACAAAGAAAAACTGTTGAACGCCTTTCTTCTTGGCAGATTCTGGTTTGCCTATGAAGCCAGTGATGCTGCATAGCGTTGTTTCTGTGTTGACAGGCAGCAACTGTTGGTTAATACGCTTACCAAAAATGTCGACTATACGTTGGTGTATGTTGCTCTTTCTTAACCTTTTTATCTCCGTTCCGTTGCTATAAAGCGTAAAGCCTACTTCTGGATAAACCAATACTATGCGCTCGAAGGCTTGCATGATATTATTCATCTCGGTAGAGTTAGACTTCAGGAATTTACGTCGTGCAGGTATGTTGAAAAACAGATTTTCAACGAGGAAGTTAGCTCCCACGGGGCAGTTCACTGGTTCTTGTTCTTCAACCTTTGATGCAGAGACAACGATTCGTGTGCCTATCTCTTCAGCCTCTGTGCGTGTTTGCAGTGTAACCTGTGCAACAGCAGCTATTGATGCAAGTGCCTCTCCACGGAATCCCATGGTATGTAGGCTGAAGAGGTCTTCAGCTTGTCGTATCTTCGATGTAGCGTGGCGTTCAAATGACAGGCGCGCGTCGGTGTCAGACATTCCTTTTCCGTTGTCAATGACCTGTATTGAGGCTTTGCCAGCGTCACATACAAGTACGCTTATCTCGGTTGCGCCAGCGTCAATGGCATTTTCTACCAGCTCCTTTATGACCGAGGCGGGGCGTTGTATTACCTCGCCAGCGGCTATCTGGTTGGCTACCGAGTCGGGAAGTAGTTGTATGATATCCATGGTTATATCGTTATTTTACGTTCTTATGTGTGATAAATAGATAGCTTTGCTTGTCGTGGAATTGGTTATTCGCTTGCGTTTGCGGTCTGACTGTCAGGAATGTTTATTTTCTTTCGCGGTGCCTCACGTCGTTTTTGTGCCTTTAACTCAGTGCCTTTCGTCTTGGGTTTCCATACGAATATGTCGTCCTTTGACACAGGGCGCATATAGTCGAACCACGCAAAGTTAGGCAGTTTGTGCTTGTCGGGAGGCGTTTGAGTGAGTGGGTACAAAGTACCTGTATTGGCGCACATCCATATTCTCTCTAAGGTTTGGTCGGGCTTAACATACATCTTCAGTGTGTCTGTCTCGGTGTAGTTAAGTCCTATGATTGTGGAATCAGAGTCATCAATGGGGTAATACACCACTTGAACATTGGCTACAGCCCAGTTTTCGCGTATCTTTCCGTCCTTGAAGAAGGACATCATGTCTCTTGAGGCAACTTGATTGTAGTGCGTAGAGTCATCCATTATCTGAACGGAGAGAGCCTGTGACAGTACTTCCGCATAGCGAATGGTAGAATCGTTGAGGTACACCTTTATCTTTTCACCGAGCAGTTGGTTGCCCATGTTCCACACTACAGGGTCTTTGTACATCGTCATGCATGAGTCTTTGGTATGGTATACTAATGAGTCGCATACAGCCTGAAGGTCGTTACGGTATGCCCGCACGTGATTATAGCAGTACAGTTCGCGCTGTACGCTGTCGGTATTCATGTTCAGTGTGTATATCTTTATGGTGTCGCCGTGCATCCATAACGTGTCTTTCTGAGAGTAGTCCACTGCTACGGCACGCTTTGTGGCATAGCCATCACCCTTTTGGTCGTTATAGAACACATAGTTGCCGAGCAGTTGGTTCTTGTTGAGTGTGTCGGTATAAATGACGTTACCGAATCCCTCGTTGATGCCAGTCTTGTCGTTATGGTACAGGCTGTCAGCGGTAATGGTCTTTGCGCCATTATAGATAGTAGAGCGACTGAACAGTTGCGAGAAGTCTGTTGACGTGTTGTAATAAGCGTCAGTAGTCTTTACGGTGCTGCCTTTCTGCTTAATCTTTGAAGGACCCGTTACGTGTGCTGTTGAGTTCTTGTCGTAATAGAACAGCGTGTCGGTGTCAATGCGTAGCCCCTTGTCGTTAGTGAGCACCACATTATAGTAGAACTCAGAATGTCGTGTGTCGGTATAGTGACGTCCCCAGTCTGCTGTCAGTACGTCTTTTTTACTCGTTAGCTTTATGCCTCCGGCACCGTAGGCATCGGCAAAAGAGTATATGCGGTCGTAATCAAGCGTGTCGCAGTACAGCTTAGAGTTGCGGTGTGTCAGTATTACGTTGTCCCAAGCGTGCGCTATCTCTGCATTACCATCGTAATAGCCTTTGTCGCTGACAAGGGTTAAGGTGTCTCCTTGCCACATCTTCACATGACCGAAAGCACGAAAGGAATTCGTACTCTCATAGAAATAGGCACTGTCGCAGGTTAGGTGCATTCCTTTGTGTAGAAACTTTACCTTGCCTCGCAAAAATTGTGCATCGGGGTATGCCCCGTATATGTCGTACGATAGCGTGTCGGCGTGCTGTAGATATACCTTGGTATCAACCTTCTTTGCTGGGCGTGGGCGTGTAGTTCGCTTGCCGCGAGGTCTTACCGAATAAACAGCTGTAAACGCAAAAAGACACAGAATCATTATTGTCGTGATTCTGTGCCAGTTATATTGTGTATGAAGACGTTTCCTATTCACGTTTGTCATCTTAATGTTTGTCATACTTTCTTTGTGTAACGTTACGGAATACTCTTCCTTGTCGTGAATTTCCCGTAACGTAGACTCAGGCTTGTGGTGCCTTATCTTTTCCAACCGTCATATTCAAAGTCGCAGTCTTTGTAGTCGTCATTCATGCGGACATAGGTATTTTTGATTTTCTCCTGTACCCACTTTCTGACTTTTTCTTCACGTCTTTTTGCCAATACGATGTCGCTCATCACCTGGAAATCCTCAGTGATGGTAGCCTTATGTCTTGGAATCCTGCTTTTAAGTTTGACGATAGCACAGACCGTTTTACCTCTGTTGTTTACCATGGTGAACGACTTTGACACCTCTCCCACCTTCAGAGTGTCGACAACACGCGCTATTTCTGTTGGCAGGTCCTTCATCTCAAAGCGTGAGGTTACGCTTGCACCGTCTTCTGTAGCGTGTGCCATGAGACCTCTGTTGTATCTTGTATCCTTGTCGTCAGAGATATATGTGGCACCGTCTTCAAAAGTAAAAACGTTGTTGCGCAGCTCGTCTCCGATAGAATCCATACGCAGTAGCATAGCGTCAATAGCGGCTTGTGGCACACGAGGCTTTCTTAATATGTGGCGACAGTTTATCTTGTTGCCTCTTTTCTCTATCAGCTGAATGATATGGAAGCCAAATTCGGACTCCACAATTTTTGATATTTTCTTAGGATCGCTGAGGTTGAATGCTACTTGTGCAAAGGCAGGATCCAGTCTTCCGCGCCCTGTGAAGCCTAATTCACCACCTTGGCGAGCTGATCCTTCATCCTCTGAGTACAGACGAGCCAATGTAGCGAAAGAGGTAGAGCCAGACTGTACGCGGTTGGTAAAGTCGCGTAACTCGTCTTTTATCTTGTTAATCTCTTCGATAGGTATACGTGGCTGGTTAGTGATAATCTGCACTTCCACCTGCTCCTGTACGTAAGGGATACTGTCTTCAGGCAGTTTCTTGAAGTATTCACGCACCTCTGCTGGAGTAACCTTGACGTCAGACATCAGCTTTTGCCTCACTTGCTTAGCCAATTCTTGATTTTTGTATTCATCGTGCAGACTCTCTTTTATCTGCGTGATGCTCATTTTGCGGTATTCCTCCAATTTTTCTTGCGAACCAATCATCTGAATCCAGTAGTTCACTTGTTGGTCAACGCCCTGTGCTATCTCAGCTTCTGTAACCTCAATACTGTCTATTGCGGCTTGGTTGATAAAAAGTTTCTGTACAGCTATCTGTTCTGGTATGCGGCAATCGGGGTTACCTTCCCATGTTATGCCTTCCTGATCAGCTTGCAGACGCATCATCTCTATGTCGGAACGTAGTATAGGTTCGTCGCCGACCACCCATACTACTTCGTCGATGAAGTTGGGATTGGCTATGGAGTCGTTTGTCTTAGCGGTGCTGTCTTTCTTCTCTTCTACGTTAGTCGTGGCGTCAGAGGCAGTAGTGTCATCAGCGTCACGTTGCAATGAGCGCGTAGCAGTAGCAGAAAGTGACAGCAACATCATTGCTGCTATTCCGCAGAGTAGTGTATATTTCTTTCCTGTCATAAATATATTCAGTTTCAATGTGTTGGTATGGAGGTGTTATTATTCTTCTCGTGGCTTAACAGTCTTGAGCACATCGTCATTTATCTCTACTGGATATTTTTTCTCAAGAGTCTTCAACCACTCTTCCTCCATGGCACTTTGCAGGTCTGATATAACGAGAGACTTCACGTCATCCAGCTCATCTGGTGCCTTCAGCATCTTGCCATAGGAGGCGATATTTGGGAAGTTCTCTATGTCTTTAACCTTGGCGTCGGTTACTTTGTATTCGTATTTGTCAACGATAGCGTTGTCACCCTTTTTGAATAGTCCCTTCTCTACACGTATCCGTAGTACGGAGTCCTTGTTGAATGTATTGCGTAGTATTTGTGCCCACTCAGAGAACTTCTTTCCTTTTACGCTCTTTTTCACCGCTTCTATGTCAGCTTCGTCACGAGTGTAGTAGGCGATACCTTTGAAACGGGGCTCGTCCCATACATACTTCTTCTTGTTTTTCTTAAAGAACTTTTGTTGTGCTTCTTCGTCCTTTGCAGCCTTTTCCCATACCTCTCTGTTGCTTGCTTCGAATAATAGCAGTCCGTCGTGGTACTCTTGTATAAGGTATTTCATGTCGCGGTCAATGGCAGTAAGTGAGTCTGTTCTGCTGTCCATTATTTGCTCTTGCGATGTTCCCTTTGTTTCCGCAATGCTTTTCAGACGGTTTGCCGCCATAGCTTCGCGTATTCTGTTCTTTTCTATGAACCTGTATATATCGCTGCGCAGTGTGTCATACGGTTCTAACTGCTTGTGTCCGTACTGTTTTATGA
>CAKQDQ010000065.1 GCA_934229335.1 uncultured Prevotella sp. | reverse complement strand
GCATTTTTTATCTCATCTTGCAGGCTATTTTGTGGCTATTCATCAGTCACGATGCTCGCATCGCTCCATCTTCATATCCCCAAAATGGCTCAGCAATATGAGGTAAAAACTGCGTAAGTTATTTTTTCAACATTACATATCTTTATTATTTTCCCTACAAAAGTAATGAATATATCTGAGTCTGCCAAATCATAATGTGGTTTGTACTGAAAAAAAGTCTGGTGATTGAAAGTTTTTGCCCCGTTCAGTGGCTTTCGTTGCCTTTGCGATAAGTGACACTTAACTCACCTTCCACAACCATAACACCGACCGGGGATTGTTGAAAAATATTAGCTGTTAGTTGAAAGTTTTTGCGCGTTCGAGCCTTTTTGCTTAGCTTTGCAAATAAAAAGAAATAGTTTTTTCATTTTTATGTGACGGTGAAAAAATAACTTGGTATAATTTATGTCATAGATTTTTGAGATAGTTTGGAGACATGAAGAAGGAGCAATGCGAGCATTGTGACTGATGAATGGCTCCAAAATATCCAAAAAGATATGACAAGGTAACTTATACTGGATATTATTTTTATCGCTAAATTGTACCAAGTTATTTTTTTACCGTCACTATATAGGTAAAATAGTTAATAAAAATCTCTTCATTTTCAATCCTACTTGTATGCAGTAACGCCATTGTCGTCCGCCATCCTTTTGCAGAAGTATTTTCGATTCGGGCGGTGACAATGGCTTACAGCATTACAGGCATAAGGCAGAAAAGATGACTTTAAACACAACAAACACGGGTGTTACCTCGTTATATTACTGATGAAAGGACAAAAGAAAAGCGAATTTATACTCTATATGGTGCTGTGGGCTATACTGTTCGCGGCACCTGTACTGTCTATGTATATAGAGAAAGTAACGTCAAACGCTACCGCGCTCGACTGGGAGGGGCTGTATAGTTCATGGAAGCTGCTCTCTATGTTCTTCATAGTGTTCATGTTTCATAACCTGTTTCTCGCCCCATTGTTGGTATATAGCGACCGACGACGCCTTTACGCCGGCGCTGTTGTTGCGCTAATAGCCGTCTTTGAGGTGTACCACTGCTACCTAAGACCACACCCAAGGCATGACGATGACCATCTGCCAAGGATGGAAACGCCTATGCAGAAGCCTGTGGAGAGAAGCCAGACACCGCCTGACGAATTAGGCATTAAGCCTCCCCCACCTCGCGATATTCACAAGAAAAGCAGGAAGAAGGAGCCGCCTAAGGCGTTCGGAGGGCAGGACACGGTGGCTACGGTGATAATGTTGCTGCTACTTGGACTTAACGTTGGCACTAAGTATTACTTTAAGTCGCAGGACTATCGCAAGCGGATGCGTGAACTGGAGAGACAGAATCTGAGGCAGCAGTTGGAGTATTTGAAATATCAAATCAACCCACACTTCTTCATGAATACACTCAATAACATTCACGCCCTTGTGGATATAGACCCCGAAGAGGCTAAATATACCATAGAGGTGCTGTCGAAACTGATGCGATATGTGCTCTATGAGGGCAATAAGCCGATGGCACCACTACGAAAGGAAGTCGCTTTCATGAAGAATTATATGGACCTTATGAGCATACGCTACACCGAACGGGTGCGCATTAGCTTTGATATTCCAGAGGAAATACCTGAGGGTAACATTCCGCCACTGCTGTTCATTACCTTCGTGGAGAACGCTTTTAAGCACGGTATTAGCTACGAAAGGGAGTCGTTTATAGATGTTTCGCTGACTACGGACAATGAATACATTACGTTAACATGCCGCAACAGCATACAGCCACAGAAGGAATCAAAGCATGGGGGCGTAGGACTGAAAAACGCTTTCAAGCGACTTAAACTGATATACGGAAAGCATTACTCGCTAAATATCAGTACCGCTAACGAAGTATACGACGTAAAACTGTGTTTACCATTAACAATTAAGGACTTTAATTATGATAAGATGTCTTGCCATTGACGACGAGCCACTGGCGTTACGCCAACTGGAGAGTTACCTAAAGAAGGTGCCCTTCCTCGACGTTATGGGCTGTTGTCAGAGCGCGATGGACGCTATGCGCATTTTGGAAGAGAAGGAGATAGACGCTATTTTCATCGACATCAATATGCCAGACCTCAACGGTATGGAGTTTGTGAAGTCGCTTCAGCACCCGCCTCTCGTTGTCTTTACCACAGCATACCAGGAGTATGCCGTGGAAGGATATAAGGTTAACGCCGTGGACTACCTGCTAAAGCCGTTCGGTATGGCAGACATCATGCGAGCGGCAGAACGTGTTAAGGAGCGTTACGAACTGCTGCACGCTGCTACCGCGTCGCCTGTGGACGAGGATGACGCCTTGTTTCTGAAGACGGAGTATAAGGTGGTGCGTGTCATAGTGACCAACATCGTCTACATTGAGGGCATGGCGGAATACCTACGCATATACCTCGACGGGCAGGAGAAGCCGCTGATAACGCTCCTTAGCATGAAGAAGATGGAGGAAAGGCTACTGGGGCACGCCTTCATGCGTGTTCATAAGTCGTACATTATCAACCTGCGCCACATCTTGGAGATTAACAAAAGTCGCGTGATTCTCGACACTGGAGCGAGCATTTCCATTGGCGACAGTTACCGAGAACGCCTCACGGAGTACGTGAACGCGAAGTTCTTAGGAAGGTAAAGTCATGACATACACAAACGAATATAGGGAAAAGCGGTCACCTACATCGCTGTTGATGACCGCCAAAATTATATTCTATGTCTGAAATCTTCTTATTTTTTAAAACGTAAACATGACGCGTGTCTGTACGGAATGTACCGTCTTGTCATACGGCAGGGCATCCTTGTTAATCCTGTGCAAGGTATAGTCGAGCATTATCTGTGCGTGGTCATTAAACGCATAATTGGCTCCTACAGTGAAGGAGTTGACGTTTCCACCGCCAACGCTGCTTGAGTTGTATGGATAATCAGACATATACCCATCTGGATAGTACTGATTACGTCCTGCGGAGAAGTATTCTCCCTTATTGATATCGTTCAACCCAGTGTAGTTGTAACGTGCTACAATCTCCAAAGAGCGTGGTCCTAAACCTCCGAGCACGGCGTCCTCGGTGTTGTATTTGTATCTGTCACCAATAAGAAGCAGACCAGCCTCTACATATCCTGCATGGAAATGGTTAGTGCGAAGAGGATTAGCAGTATTCCAAGCATCGAGTGTTCCCCATGTGTCTATGTTGTTATTAGACGCATCAAAGAGAGTCTGCGAGTCACGTTTCTTTGTTACACTCTTGTAGAAATACTCACCTCGCACAAACATACGGCGGTTATGGTAGAGCAATTCCGCACCGAGGTCAAACGTATTGTTAACCCAGTCGAGTGTACAAGAAGAGAACTCCTTGTCATCATCAACGTATGTCTCAAGCGTCTGACCGAGGGTTAGGCTCTTGCGCAGAGTGTTATTGTACTCCTCACCGCCACCGATATGCGCGAAACGAGCGTTAACACCTACGTGCAACGTTTGGTTCTCATCCTTTATTGGGCGCACAATCCACCTTCCGCTCAGTGTCAGTCCGTTGTAGCCTGCATCTATTTTGTTATACTGATTCTCAGAGAATACCCCCTGATTGGCAGTAAAACGATCGTTGGTGTAATTGTAAGTAACACCGAGTTCGCGCCCTTCGCCAAGGGCGTTAGCGGCTCCAGCCCTTGAGATGAAGTGGTAACTGCCGAGTGATGTCAGTCGAGCCATAGAGCCAGCAGGGTCAGTATAGTAACCAGCCCTAACGTAATGTTTGCCGCCTTTATTGTCTTCCTTATTGTATTGCAGGAAGATGTTTTTCTGATCAAACTTTCCTCCGCCGAAGCCGAAGTCGGCATAGAAGTACCAATTTCGGTAAGTCATGGACGTTCTGATGCGTGCATCGGTGAGAGATGCACCAGATTGCAATGGGGTGAAGTCTGAGTTATACCACGCGGCGTCTGCCATCATGCGTGCGCCAATAGTGAAGTCTACTTCCTTTTCCTTGTTATGGAGTTCGAGTGAGGGTGCCGTATCAAAGTCTTGAGCTACGATTGACAGGGCAACTAACATGGCAATGGGAAGGGTTATGAATCTTTTTGTCATCATTTTTTCTTGTTTTCCTTTGTTTATAAGTAAGGAGTAAGTATATGAGTGTGGGTGTTTAGTATCCTAACCTCATTAGTGTTGCTTCGGCGTCAGGTACATCGTGCGGTGCCTGCGAGTTGTCATACGTCTCGCCTTTGTGGAAAGGGTTAGGCAGGTTAGCGTTACAACGAAAACCGTTCTCTATCATAAAGCGCAGCGACATCTCCGAGCGGTTGGTGAAGAAGCCGTCCATATAGACAGGCATTGACTTCAGACCTCGGAAGTTGGTGTACTCAGTGGCGGGCACAGTAGTAAGCAATAAGTCGTCAAACTGAGTAGTGTTGCCAGCGTTGTAATAGTCATTGTAGTAGCCCATGTACTTAGCCATCTGCGCGTATGAGTCAAACGAATAAGGATGGTTAATCATTCCAGAACGGCGTATCATGTAAGCCTGCCACGGGTTGTTCATCTCTGGATAGTTATTTGGAGCTCCTGATATGGCAGGACCCATGATATGAGCACCGTGTTCGATGCCATACTTTATGAAGTCGGCATATCCTGTCGGCGTGTTGTATTTAAGGTCAGTAGCATAGTCACCCGTCCACAAGAGGAAACACATAGGTATTTTCCCGTTGAAGACGCTGTATGCGCGTGTTAAAGCGTCAAAGGAGAAGGTCTGTAGGATAACCTTTCCGTTGGTATTACCCACATTCACTTTTCCGTTCACGTAGAAAGGCTTTTCCTGTTCGGGCTTCGTTACGATGTTCCAACCACAGTCTGCGAGTACGTTATATACACGTACCTCCATGTCTTTAGGGTTAAGCCATGACTCTTTGAACTCTATGTACACTCCGGGACGGTTCCCCGTGTCCTGCGGGTCGTCTACATAAGCGTTAGAGAAGTCATATTCTACAAAGTCCATGTATTTGGCTGCGTAGGCGAACGAGATACTTGGATCGTCACACTTTGTAGTGACTTTCTCAGAGTTGTATATCTGTTCCAATGTCATGTCTTTGTATTTGTCCTTGATACGATAGCTGAGCACACGCTCGCCACGTGCGTCACGGCGTAGCATCTTACCCTCTGCGTATGCTATCTGGTCTTGCAAAGCCGACACATAGAGGTGTGTGCCGCTCTGTTGTGAATATGATGAGCGTGCTTGGTCGGGGCTTGAGGTGTTGAACCAACTGCCAGCGTCGAGTGCAAGCAGTTCGTGATAGTAATAAGACATGGTGTAATAGGGGCGGAAGTCATTGACATCGCGCTGATACTGTGCCTCGATGTCAGCTTCAGAGAAGTGCTGTGAGCCGTCAGCGTTACGGAAACTTCGGTAGAAGTCTTTGCGAGATAAAGGTACATACTCTGAATATACGTTAGCAATGTTTGTGGTGCGCTTTAGGTTCTCGTCGTGATTGGCAAGCACAATGCCGTCTTTCGTCGCTTGCATATCAGACTCTAAGTAGTCGGCACCCATCTCTCGTGCCCATCGCCACGCCGCTTCCGTCTCCTCAGGAGTCCAGAACGTGGAACCGCGGTGCGCCACTACTGCGTACAGAGGGACGTAATCGCGCACCTTAGCCATTTCGTCAGAGATGTGCTCCACTTCTATTCGTTTAGCGTTTGTGTTGTCGTTGACAAACTGTTGCTCGTCGCTGCACGACGTGAAGCAGCCGATTGTCATGCCGCATAATATGCTGGCAGAGATTAAATTTCTTAACATAACTGTGCTTTATATACTTTTTGATAGTTTCTTTTCTATGAAATCAGAGGTAAGATGCGGGTTAGAAGATGGGCTGTCCCACGCATCCGGTAGGCGACTGTATATGCAGTAGTGCGGCTACCGTGGGCGTAATGTCTGTCATGTAGGTCTGTCTGCGAGTGCTACCGTGGGGTATTCCGCGTCCCATGAAGATTAGTGGGATGTGCGTATCATACGGGTTCCACGCGCCATGGTCAGTACCTTTCATGCCATGGGCGTAATATCCAGGCTTTAATATTATTTGAACATCACCGCTACGGGTACGGCAATAACCGTTTACTATTCTCGTCTTCACATCTGAAGGGATATTCTCTGTTACCGCCTTTGCCATATCGCAGGCGTAAAGCACGTCGCTATCAGCCAGCAATGTGTTTACTGCCACTTGCTTTATACGTTCATAGTCAAGGTTAAGAGAGTCTATCTTCGCTACGTCAAAGAACACCTGATAGTTCATTACCGCCTTTACTAACTTCCCTGCAGAGGGAAATTCCTTTGTCAAAGCCCCGTTAATGCTCTCTAATGCCTTGTCGCTACTCCAGCTGCCAGCAGGTATTCGGCGGTCTTGAAGGTAGCGTGCGTTGTTCATTGCGCCATGATCTGCAGTGAGAAAGAGTAAATAATTGTCCTTGCCAACCTTGCGGTCAAGATAGTCAAAGAACGCAGCGAGATCACTATCAAGGCGCAGATAGGTGTCTTCTGTTTCCATAGCGTGCGTGCCTACCTGATGACCAATGTAGTCAGTACTTGAACAACTGACTGCCAACAGGTCCACATCGTTGTCTTCGCCGAGGTGTTCTCCCTCTATAGCGGCACGTGCCATGTCAAGAGTCAGCGTGTTGCCGAACGGTGTATTGCGTATAATGCCGTAGCCATACTTTTTGAACAGGGCGGGAAGGTTAAGGGGCATGAGTGCTTTCTCGCTGGGTTTGATGCCATCTTCATACTCGTTAGCGTCGCTAAGGCTCTCGTTGTATGTGCCTACAGGATAGAGAGTCTGCCATTTTGAGGCGAGATAACGGTCTGGTCTCTTCTCGCCGTTGAAGCGAACTACCCACTCTGGCAGTGCCTCCATATAGTATGTGCTGGTGATAAAGGTACCAGTCTGGTCGTCAAACCAATATGCTCCGTTGGGATTATGACCTGCTGGCAAAATGGAAGCACGGTCTTTTAGTGCCACCCCCACCACCTTTGAGCGACCATTGGTGGCTATTTTCATTTCATCACCGATGGTAGTGGTCCATAGATTGCACGGTGACATCAATCCTGCGACACTTGATGTGCCTACGGGCTTTACGCTATTGTCGTCGGTACAGTACACCTTACGTCCGTCTTTATAGAAATTATTGCCAGCAATGCCGTGTAATGATGGCACACTACCAGTATAAACGCACGTATGACCAATGGCGGTCACTGACGGAACATAAGGTATTCGGGTGTTCTCGCAGGTGTACCCATCGTTAAGAAGTCGCTTAAATCCGCCTTCACCGTAACGGAACTGATAGCGGTATAGATAGTCCCAGCGCATCTGGTCGATAACGATGCCCACAACAAGACGTGGACGTGACGATGGATAAGAGTCTGATTGCTTCACTGTTTCCTGCGCATGAACGGAAGAACAAATCGCAAGGAGAGTAAGGGCGATAGCCGTTAATTTCTTCATTCTAAACTGTTCTTGATAATTTTGTTATACAATCTTTTTACGAGTGCAAAATTATCATGAACTTGTTACAGGGATATTACGAAGATATTAAGTGACAGTAAAAAAACGATTTGGTACAATTTAGCGAGATTTATAATATCCATGATATAGTTGCCTTGTCATATCTTTTGGGATATTTTGGAGCCACTCATCAGTCATAATGCTCGCATTGCCCCCCTGCTTTTGCTTTCTTCCCTCATTTGTTTGGGGGGAGGGCAACCTTCTTCATGTCTCTAAACTATCTCAAAAATCTATGACATGAATTATACCAATTTATTTTTTTTCCGTCACTAAGCGGAGATGAAGTCGTACATAAAAAAAGAAAAAGTCCTGACGGGAAAGACTCCCCGTCAGGACTTTTTCTATATTCTATTATCTTTTATTCTTTACAGTATTATAAAAGACAAGTATTTTTATAACGAAAGCGTGCGTTTTACTCACGTAATGCGCCACTTTCATTGTCTTACTTCACCTCCCAGATGTCGTTAGTCTCAAGGAGTTCTGCGAAGTTGTGATACTTCTTGGCAGCCTTTACCTCCTCAATCTGAGCCGTAACAGCGTCATCGTATGTAGGAGCTTCAACGTCGCGGATTACTCCGAGTGCTACTGGGAAGCCGTCACCGTTGCCCATCAAGGCAAGCTTCAGCTGCAGAGTGTTGTCCTCGCAGTGTGCATCGTGAACGAGAATGTCCTTCTCTGTGATGCCGTTCTCGCCAATCTTCACTACTTTCAAGCCGAAACCTTCTTGTACAAGACCAAATTCGTTGTTCTCACCGAAGATTAATGGTTTGCCGTGCTCTACGTAGATGGCGTTCTTTGCGCGTCCTGCCTTGTTGTAAACAGCGTCATGACATCCGTTGTTGAAGATTACACAGTTCTGCAATACCTCTACAACGCTTGCTCCCTTGTGTGCGTTTGCTGCCTTCAGCACCTCTACAGTGTGAGGTCCGTCGGTAGCAACGGTACGTGCGAAGAAGTGTCCGCGTGCGCCAAAGCAAAGCTCTGCTGGGCGGAATGGGTCCTCAACGGTGCCGTAAGGTGATGACTTGCTGACGAAGCCACGTGGTGATGTAGGTGAATACTGACCCTTGGTAAGACCGTAGATACGGTTGTTGAGCAGTATCATGTTAAGGTTTATGTTACGGCGATTAGCGTGAATGAAGTGGTTACCACCGATGGCGAGACCGTCACCGTCACCACTTATCTGCCAAACCGTAAGGTCTGGGTTCGTTACTTTTGCTCCAGTAGCGATGGCAGCGGCACGTCCGTGGATGGTGTTCATGCCGTAAGTAGCCATATAGTGAGGCAGACGGCTTGAGCAGCCGATACCTGAGATGACAGCAGTGTTCCAAGGTGCTACGCCTATCTCTGCCATTGCCTTGTGCAATGATGCGAGGAAGAAGTGGTCACCACATCCAGGACACCAACGTGGCTGACCTTTTTTGAAATCTGCGGCCCCCCACTTTGTCTCCCCCACAGGGGAGATATTATTACTATTATTAACTGTATTCATCGTTTTCAGTTTTAATAATCAATAAAATTTATTATTCTCTCTATCACATCATCAGTATTTCCTAAAACCTCATCATTAGTAAATCGTAGCACGCTATATCCATTAGCGTTTAGCCATTGTTCACGTTCCTCATCACTAATTTGTTGTTCTGGCAACTGATGATACCCTCCATCAATTTCGATTACTACTCCTTTCTCTATGCAAGCGAAGTCGGCTATGAAACAACCTATGATATGTTGACGTCTGAAGCGATACCCTAAGTTCTCGCTTTTCAGTACTTGCCACATCACATTCTCTGCATCCGTAGGGTTGTTCCTGTTATGCTTAGCAAACTCTTTTAGTCTATTATAAAAGAAAGGGTCTGCCGTTTGATAACCAAATACGTTATATTTCATAACAAGAAAAAATGTCCTTTATATAGAAAATACGCATGAGCAAACAGTAGTAACCCTTCCTCCCCCGTGGGGGAGGTTAGGACGGGGGCTATATAAGTTTCTTAAACGCCTCTACCAATTCGTTTACTACGAATGGCTGACCCTTTACTTGATTGAACTGTGCAGGCACGAATCCGTCGACCTTCATGCGGAGGAATCCAGCGAGTTGTCCCATGTTCTGCTCAGCTACAACGACCTTAGGATACTTCATCAGCACCTCTGCAGTGTTCTTTGGCAGTGGGTTGATATACTTGAAGTGTGCTTGTGCTACCTTCATGCCCTGAGCGCGCATCTCTTCCATAGCGGCACGGAGATGACCGTATGTGCCACCGAAGCCTACTATGAGGAGTTCTGCGTCGTCAACGTCACCTATTACCTCAAGATCAGGTACCTCGATGTTGTTAATCTTAGCCTGACGCTTGCGTGTCATAAGGTCATGGTTCTCTGGTGCGGTAGAGATAGCGCCTGTCTTGTCGTCCTTCTCCAGTCCGCCAAGGATGTGCTGGAAGCCCTCACGACCAGGTACTGCCCAGTAACGTGTGCCGTTTTCTGCACGCATATATGGTGTCCATGTGCCCTTCAGTTCCTCAGGAACGTATGGAGGGTTGATGGCATCCATCTTGGTAAGGTCTGGAAGGCGGAAAGCTCCTGAACCGTTTGCTACGTAAGCGTCGGTAAGAAGCACTACTGGTGTCATGTGTTCCAGTGCCATCTTTGATGCTTGGTAAGCAGCGTCGAAGCAGTCTGTTGGGCTGGTAGCGGCTATTACTGGCATTGGTGACTCACCGTTACGACCGAAGAGTACCTGAAGCAGGTCGGTCTGCTCTGACTTTGTTGGCAGACCTGTAGCAGGACCACCACGCTGTACGTCGAGCACTACGAGCGGAAGCTCCATGATTACGGCGAGGTTCATAGCCTCTGACTTCAAGCAGATGCCAGGACCTGAGGTAGATGTTACTGCCAATGCGCCAGCGAATGATGCGCCTACTGATGATGCGCAACCTGCTATCTCGTCTTCACACTGTACTGTTGTTACGCCGAGTGACTTGTGCTTTGACAACTCGTGCAGCACGTCTGTAGCAGGGGTGATAGGGTATGAACCGAGATAGAGCTTCAGTCCTGCCTTTTCTGCGGCAGCGATGAAACCGTAAGCGGTAGCCTTGTTGCCAGTGATGTCCATGTAGCGACCTGGTGTCTTTACCTTTGACTCTACGCGATATACGTTGGCTGCTGATGAGTGTGTGTTGTGACCGTAGTCGTAACCAGCCTGTATAACCTTGATGTTAGCCTCTGCTACACCTGGCTTCTTGGCGAACTTCTCCTTCAGGAAGTTAGCAACGAGGTCGAGGTCGCGGCTGAAGAGCCAGCAAACAAGTCCGAGTGCGAACATATTACGACACTTCAGCATTGCCTTGTTGTCCATGCCGCTGTCAGCAAGGGCGTCTTTTACCATCTTGGTGATAGGGCACTGAATGACGCGGTCTGGGTCGATACCCATCTCTCCGAGGTAGTCTTCGGTCTCAAACTTTGCTTTTTCAAGGTCTGACTGCTTGAAGGAGTCGGTATCTATTATAATAGTAGCCTGTGGCTTTGCGTACTTATACTGTGTTTTTAGTGCGGCAGCGTTCATGGCAACGAGCACGTCACACTGGTCACCAGGGGTGAACACCTGTCCTGCACCAATATGAACCTGGAAGCCAGACACGCCTGTCAGCGAGCCTTGTGGGGCGCGGATGTCAGCTGGATAGTCTGGGAATGTAGAGATACTGTTACCTACGGTTGCTGATACCGTAGAGAAGATGTTACCGGCAAGCTGCATACCGTCGCCGGAGTCACCAGAGAAACGAACCACTACCTGGTCCAGTTCCTTAATGTCCAATTCTTCTGCCATAATTATATTTCTTGGTTTATAAATATATACTATATTGTAAAGTCATAATAACTGCCTAACCGCCACTCTCGTGGGTTAACGAGTGCAAAATTACACAATTATCACGAAACAACAAAACATTTTGCAAGAAAACTAACCTTTACAATAGCATATTGTTATCATGAAACAAGTTTTTTACAACAAATGCAAGCAACTCGTTATGCTTTAAGGGTGGTTCTGTAAATTAGCTTTGTTATATTTAGAGGCTATTTCCGTGGTCAAAGTGTAAGCGAGTGAAGAAGTTTTGCTATGCATAACGACTGAACGAGTTTACGCTTTGAACCGAAAAGAGACCGAAAGATAACAAAACGTCATCAATATTATAAATTTTTCATCTTACGGTGGTAATTTATAGAACCACCTTATCGTTTTCTTCCTCTGCTTTCTCGTGCAGGTAGTTCATGTAAATGCGTATGGCAAGCTCTACCATTTTTACGCATGGACGCTTGCGGTAATAGTCGTCGGTACGCTCGTCGGGCACTGGCACGGTGCTGACGTTCTTCACATAGCCCTTCAGAAGGTCGCGACAGAGCAGTGAACCCGTCTGCGCCTTAAAGTCGGCAGCAAGTCGTTGCACCACTTTATAGTTAAGTGCCTTCACTTCCTTGTCGGCTTTCTCGCTCGCTACCTCCAGTCCTGCAAGCATAAACATACCCGATGCCGTGCCGCACGTCTCGCGCATACGTCCTATGCCACCACCAAATGAGGCGGAGATGCGTGCCATCAGTCCCTCAGGCACATTGTACCAGTCGGCAAAAGCCAACGTCACCGACTGTGAGCAGTTATATCCTTGTTTGAAGTATGCCACACCTTTTGCCACGCGTTCTTCTGTTTCTTTTTCCCAGTTCATAAGTTTTTTGTTTTATGACGATTCTATAATAGCCTTTTGTTAATATGACATAAACATCTCTACTGTGAGAGGTTTGAAAAGCGTTGGATGTCAATAGTTTTCGTGAGTTACGCTTTTGCTCTTTCAGAGCGTTGATGATGTGTTGTTCGTTATTCATACCCAGAGTGTCGCTACGCTTGCCCTGGGCTATGTGCTTGTTGGGCTTTCAGCCCGTCTCAGCTAAATCAACTTCAGTTAATTTATAGAACCACCCCTTAACACCTATTTTTTTTCGTCTTCTGATCTCTGTCAAAGCGGGCTGAAAGCCCAATGAGCGCATAGCCCAGGGCAAGCGTAGCGACACCCTGGGTATTGTCGTATTATCAGTGGTACGCCCTGAAAGGGCAAAAGCATTTAATATCAATAGCTTTCGTGAGTTATGCTTTTGCTCTTTCAGAGCGTTGATGATGTGTTGTTCGTTATTCATACCCAGGGTGTCGCTACGCTTGCCCTGGGCTATGTGCTTGTTGGGCTTTCAGCCCGTCTCAGCTAAATCAACTTCAGTTAATTT
>CAKQDQ010000064.1 GCA_934229335.1 uncultured Prevotella sp. | reverse complement strand
GAATATATAGACAAAAGCGACTCCATTCCGTTTGAGCTACAACTCTCATTACACGGAATAGAAGATCCTACTTTCTTTGTCAATATGGTCTCTTATCATGTACCACTTTCTTTATCCGAGAAAGCTAAACTATTGGAAGACAATAATCTAAAGCTACGTGCTTTAGATTTACTTCAAATAATTAACCGCGAGATTCAATATGCAAACCTGCGTTTGGATATACAAAACCGAACGCAACATACTATAGACGAGGAACAAAAAAATTATTTTCTGCGTCAACAGATAAAAAGCATAAACAAAGAATTAGGGGGTGAGGATGGCTCTTCTGATAAGGCCAAGATAAGAGAAAAAGCAAAGAATATCAAATGGACCAAGGAGACTCAGGAAGCATTTGATAAGGAGATGGGACGCTTGGATCAGATGCA
Source organism: uncultured Prevotella sp. (assembly GCA_934229335.1). GTDB lineage: Bacteria > Bacteroidota > Bacteroidia > Bacteroidales > Bacteroidaceae > Prevotella. The sequence goes on along the minus strand of CAKQDQ010000064.1, from coordinate 12,453 downwards.
TCCTCAAAGTAGCGACTTTAATGTTCAACTAAGTTATCTACAGCAGATTGTTAGTCTTCCTTGGTTGAAGTACACAGACGACAATTTGGACCTAAAACGTGCCAAGAAGATTCTCGATAGAGATCACTATGGTATGGAAAAGGTAAAAGAGCGTATACTGGAGTATATTGCGGTGTTATCGCTTCGTGGTGACCTAAAATCGCCAATACTTTGTCTTTATGGCCCTCCTGGAGTTGGCAAAACTTCTTTGGGGAGAAGCATTGCCGATGCTCTGAATAGAAAATATGTTAGAGTCAGTTTTGGTGGACTACATGATGAATCTGAGATAAGAGGACACCGCAGAACATATATTGGTGCTATGCCTGGACGAATAATAAAGGGCATAGAGAAGGCTGGTACAAGTAACCCTGTATTTATACTTGATGAGGTAGATAAGATTACTCAAAATACTATAAACGGTAATCCAGCCTCTGCCCTACTTGAAGTACTTGACCCAGAACAGAACTCGGCATTCCATGACAATTATCTTGATATCGATTATGACTTGTCAAAGGTTATGTTTATTGCAACAGCCAATGACTTGAGTACAATTCCTGGACCTCTTCGCGATAGAATGGAAATTATCGAGGTTAGTGGCTACACAACGGAGGAGAAATCCGAAATTGCTAAAAGGCATCTCATTCCAAGGGAAAAGGATAAAACGGGTTTACAAGATGAAAAGAAGCTGGGTATACGGAAAGCTGCTGTAGAGAAAATAATCGAGAGTTATACTCGCGAAAGCGGCGTGAGGCAATTAGAGAAGCAAATTGACAAAGCGTTCCGGAAGTTAGCTTTTTACAAAATGAGAGATGGGTCGCTACCATACGAAAAAATTAACCCTGATAATCTGGAGGATTTACTTGGTAAACCACCTTTCTATAGAGATATATATCAAGGAAATGACTATGCAGGTGTCGTAACTGGTTTGGCATGGACAAGTGTAGGTGGCGAAATTCTGTTTATAGAGACAAGTCTATCTAAAGGTAAAGCGGGTAAGTTGACCTTGACTGGAAATCTGGGTGACGTAATGAAAGAATCTGCTGTAATAGCCTTAGAGTATGTTAAGGCACACGCAGAATATCTTAAAATAGATTATCGTATCTTCGATAATTGGAATATACATATTCATGTACCAGAAGGTGCAACACCAAAAGACGGTCCATCCGCAGGCATAACAATAGCCACAAGTATAGCTTCTGCTTTGACGCAAAGGAAAGTAAGAAGAAATGTGGCCATGACGGGCGAGATTACCTTAAGAGGTAAGGTACTTCCTGTTGGCGGCATCAAAGAAAAGATATTGGCAGCAAAGCGAGCTGGTATAACAGATATCATGTTGTGTAAAGACAATCAAAAGGATATAGAGGAGATACCAGAAGAATATCTAAAAGGAGTATCTTTCCATTATGTAGACGATGTCTGTGATGTTTGGAATTATGCATTAACAGATGAAATGGTGGCGAATCCTATAGACTTCACTATACCTAATGAAGAAAAGATAAAAAATAAATGACATACGAAGTAGTATACACAGATAAAGCATCATCTGCACGAGCTGGAATACTAAAAACAGATCACGGTAAAATACTCACTCCGATATTTATGCCCGTAGGAACTGTTGGTAGTGTAAAGGCCGTTCATTTTGAAGAGTTAAAAAAGCAGGTGCTGGCACAGATTATACTTGGTAACACCTACCATTTATATCTGCGCCCAGGACTTGATATTCTTCAGAAGGCAGGAGGACTACATAAGTTTATTGGTTGGGATAAACCAATACTTACCGACAGTGGTGGCTTCCAAGTCTTCTCCCTAACAGGAATTCGCAAGTTGTCAGAAGATGGTTGTGAATTCAGATCACACATTGATGGCAGTAAGCACTTCTTTTCACCAGAGCGTGTGATGGATATAGAACGCGTCATAGGAGCTGATATAATGATGGCGTTCGATGAATGTCCACCGGGGAATAGTGATTGGAACTATGCAAGAAAGAGCCTTACATTAACAGAGCATTGGCTTGATAGGTGTGTTAAACGTTTTAACGAAACTGAGCCTTTATATGGGTACAAACAGAGCCTGTTTCCAATAGTTCAAGGTTGTACCTTCAAAGATTTAAGGCAGGAATCTGCAAAGTTTGTCGCCGACAAAGACTGTGATGGCAATGCTATAGGCGGATTAGCAGTTGGCGAACCTACGGAGGTTATGTACGAGATGGTGGAAGTCGTTAATGAAATATTACCAAAGGATAAGCCACGTTATCTCATGGGAGTTGGAACCCCTTGGAACATTCTCGAGAATATAGAAAGAGGTGTAGATATGTTTGATTGCGTTATGCCGACAAGAAATGGTAGAAATGCTATGCTATTTACATACAACGGAACCATGAACATGAAGAATAAAAAGTGGGAGTATGATTTTACACCACTCGATGAGAATGGTTGCGATATAGATAAAGTAACAACTAAAGCATACCTTCATCATCTATTCAAAGCACAAGAGTACTTAGCTCTCCAGATAGCATCAATACATAATCTATCCTTTTATCTACGCGTAGTAGGAGATGCTCGTGAACATATAATAAAAGGCGACTTCGTTCAGTGGAAACGAGGTGTTGTGGACGCAATGCAAAAAAGAATATGAGGAATTTGAGCAAAATAAGGTCAATGATAAAGTCTTGTACAAACAAGACACAAGATGTTGTGACATTTTTTAGTAAAGTGTCGCAATATCTTACGTGGCTCAAATATTTAAGTATATTTCGGTATATCACAAGACTTGATAGATATATTATAGGTAAGTTTATTGGAACTTATTTCTTTGCAATACTGTTAATTATTAGTATTTCTATAGTCTTTGATTTTAACGAAAATCTATCCAAGTTCACCGAATACCATGCTCCTTGGAAAGCGATAATATTTGATTATTATCTTAACTTCGTACCTTATTTTGCTAACCTTTTTTCCCCGTTGTTTGTCTTTATAGCGGTCATATTTTTTACCTCGAAAATGGCGGCTGGTAGCGAGATTATATCTATTATGGCAGCAGGCATTAGCTTTAAGAGAATGATGCGTCCATATATGATATCCTGTATCCTTATTTCTGCCCTGTCATTCGTGCTAAGTGCTTATGTCATTCCTCATGGTACTGTAATACGTCAGAACTTTGAGTCATTGTATAAGAATAACAAAAAGAACACGTCTGCAGAAAACGTACAGCTACAAGTAGACAATGGTGTCATTGCTTATATACAACACTATGACAACAACCTCAAGCGAGGATATGGATTCTGTTTAGACAGGTTTGAAAATAAGAAACTTATTTCTCATATGTCTGCATCAGAAATTCAGTATGACACAATTTCTGATACAAAATATCATTGGAAGGCCTCTAATTGGAAAATCCGTACAATGCATGGCATGAAGGAAGACATTACAAGTGGCATTCTATTGGACACCCTTATTCAGATGGAACCAATAGATCTCGTATATTCTAAAGGTCAACAGGAGACCTTTACTTCGCCGGAACTCAGAGACTATATTTCTAAGCAGATAAACAGAGGTTCCAGCAATGTGGTTCAGTATCAGGTAGAATATCATAAAAGAATAGCTTCCTCATTTGCGGCTTTTATTCTCACAATCATTGGTGCTTCCCTATCATCGCGTAAGCGTAAAGGCGGTATGGGAATGTACCTCGGTGCAGGTCTTGCTATGAGTTTTATGTATATAATGCTTCAAACTATATCCGCAACATTTGCAATAAACGCTGGTACACCACCAATTTTGGCAGCATGGATACCTAATATAATCTTTGCCTTTGTGGCTTATCTATGTTATAGAAAGGCTCCTAATTGATAAATAGATAACTATTGGAGAAGTTTGAGATTACTATTGCACAAGTTTATATTATAAGACAATAATATTTTATTAATGGTAGACAATATAACATATTTTGACGAGACACAACTCAATGATAATATATTAGATGCATTATACGATATGCATTTTGAAAAGTGTACTCCTATTCAGGCTGCGTGCATAGATCCTATCATCGAGGGACGTGATATTATGGGAGTAGCCCAAACTGGTACAGGAAAGACTGCCGCATATTTACTTCCTGTCCTTTCTTTGTTAGACGATGGTGGATTCCCTGAGGATGCTGTAAACTGTCTTGTAATGAGTCCAACTCGTGAACTTGCCCAACAAATAGATCAGGCTATGCAAGGTTTTGGTTATTATCTTGATGGTATAAGCAGTTTGCCTGTATATGGCGGTAACGATGGGGGGCGATATGATCAAGAAGTTGCGGCACTGAAAAATGGAGCAGCTGTCGTAATAGCAACACCAGGTAGACTTATTTCTCATATACAGATGGGAAATTTAGATCTTTCACGCCTCTCATTTTTTATACTTGATGAGGCAGATAGAATGCTTGACATGGGCTTCGCTGATGATATTCTGAGCATTGCCAAGAACATACCGACGACATGCCAGACAATCATGTTTTCTGCGACAATGCCACCCAAAATCGAAGAGTTAGCGAAAACCTTATTAAAAGATCCTGTAAATGTAAAGATAGCAGTAAGTAAACCTGCTGAAAAAATAAAACAGTCTGCATTTGTATGTTATGAACCTCAGAAACTACGTATATTAGAGAGTATATTTAGGAATGGGTATCATCTAATCGAAAAAGAAGAAGAAGTAAATGAGTTATCTCTTAAGAGAGTAATCATTTTTTCGGGGAAAAAGCAACGCGTTAAAGAAATCAGCAAGGCTCTTAGGCAAATGCAAATCAACTGTGGAGAAATGCATTCGGACTTGTCACAAGCAGAACGTGATGAGATAATGTATAAGTTTAAATCGAGAGAAATAGACGTTCTTGTCGCTACAGACATAGTTGCACGAGGTATTGACATAGATGATATCTGTATGGTAATAAACTATGATGTCCCACACGATGTAGAGGATTACGTACACCGTATTGGTAGGACGGCAAGAGCGGACCGTGAAGGTGTAGCTATAACTCTCGTTTCTAAAGAAGAGTGTTATATGTTCAAACGCATAGAGGACTTTCTGGAAAAAGAAGTTACCAAAAACAAGCTTCCTAAAGGATTAGGAGAGGGTCCAGTATACATAGATAACAAGGATAATATACCTTCAAAAGGAAATAGAACAAGAAAAAATAATCATAATAAGAAAAATAAAGGTAAGGCTGGCACTAATAAAACGATGTCAGCTACCAAAACCAATAGTAAACCTAAAAATTCTAAACACTATGACAGAAAAAGAAAACGTGTGCGGACTCCGCAGGAAGGACTTCCGTACAACAGTGAACGGAAAGCAGACTGACCTTTACATTCTTCGTAATGCGCAAGGTACAGAATTGGCGGTAACAAACTATGGCGGTGCTATTGTAGGGTTAATGGTTCCCGACAAAGAAGGACAATTAGGAAATGTTATTCAAGGTCATGACAACATTCATGATGTTATGAATTCTCCAGAGCCATATTTATCTACGTTGATAGGAAGATTCGGCAATAGAATATGTAAAGGCCACTTTACCTTAGGTGGTAAAGAGTATCAGCTTGCCATAAACAATGGTGAGAATCATCTACATGGTGGACCAACAGGCTATCATGCGCAGGTATGGGATGCCATTCAGATGAATGACCAAACATTGGCCTTGTCTCTCATCTCTCCTTACGGTGATGAGGGATTTACCGGTGAGGTTAAAATAAATGTAGAATATACGTGGACAGATGATAACGAATTAAAAATTGATTATCTTGCAACCACTAACAAGAAAACAATAATCAATTTAACCCATCATGCGTTCTTTGCACTTGCAGGAACAGCTAATCCTACTCCAACAGTAGACAATGTAGAATGTCAAATAAATGCGGATTTCTATCTACCTATTGACAATACCTGTATTCCTACAGGAGAAATACTCAAAGTAGAGGGAACACCTTTTGATTTCCGTACAGCTAAGCCTATAGGAAGAGACATTGATGCAGACAATGAACAGATACGTAATGGGGCGGGATACGACCACAACTTTGTACTGAACAAGAAAGAGGTTGAGGAGTTGTCGCTTGCAGTTCGCTTGTATGAGCCTGTTAGTGGTAGAACCATGGAATGTTGGACAACTGAACCTGGTATACAAATGTATACGGACAACTGGGCAACAGGCTATGCTGGACAACATGGGGCAACTTTCCCACGTCGCTCCGCTGTATGTTTCGAAGCGCAGCATTTCCCAGACTCACCAAACAGACCTTATTTCCCTTCTGTAGTTCTAAATCCAGGTGAAATATATAGACAAACAACAATATACAAATTCGGAGTAAAGCAAGAATAAAATAGCTAGTAAAACGCGTAAACTTCCTGTACATTCACCATAACAACCATTAGTATATTTGGGAGGTAAAGGGAGCATATGCTGTTTAATGATAGTATAGAAATAAGCTGTGGATTTTTTTGTATACTTATAACAATAGTTCTTTTACAATTTCATATTTGGTTTACAGTATAAAACGTTTAAGCCAATATAGAATTGTAAAAGAGCTATTTATTTTTGGTGAATGATGATATATACATTTCTCTATGTCAGTTTTACGACGAACTTAAATAGGAGAATATAATTTCTGTAATAAAATATTGCCAGTGTCAGGAATAATGTGTATCTTTGCAATAAAAGAGACATATGCCTAAACAAAAAGACACAAAACAATGTTAGATAAGGAAAGTAAAATATATGTAGCAGGTCACCAAGGGCTGGTAGGCTCGGCTATATGGAATAATCTCAGACAGCGTGGTTATGTCAATCTTATTGGCAGAACGCACAAAGAGTTAGATCTCACAGATCAAGTAGCTGTAAAACATTTTTTTGATAAAGAACAACCAGATGCCGTGGTTTTAGCTGCAGCTTTTGTAGGAGGTATAATGGCGAACTCCTTGTATAGGGCAGACTTCATTATGATGAATATGAAGATACAGTGCAATGTAATATCAGAATCATTTGCACACAGTGTTAAGAAGCTTCTTTTCTTAGGTTCCACTTGTATATATCCCAAGAATGCACCACAACCGATGTCTGAAGACTGTCTGCTCACTTCTGAATTAGAATATACCAATGAAGAGTATGCCATTGCCAAGATAGCAGGACTAAAGATGTGTGAGTCATACAACCTACAATATGGTACAAATTATATAGCCGTGATGCCAACAAACCTCTACGGTCCTAATGATAATTTTCATTTAGAGAATTCGCATGTCATGCCAGCTATGATGAGAAAGATATATCTCGCCAAACTAATACACTTGAATAAATGGGATGCGATAAAGAAAGACATGACAAAACGCCCTGTAGAGGGAGTCAACGGAATGTCAAGTGAGAAAGAGATACTTACTGTGCTTGCTAAATATGGCATAGAAAATAATAAAGTAACTTTGTGGGGAACAGGAACACCGTTAAGAGAATTTCTGTGGAGTGAAGATATGGCAGATGCCTCAGTACATTGTTTGCTCAATGTAGACTTTAAGGATATCATAGGAATAGAAAAATACTCTTCCGTTCATTATGGAGCGACCTTCAATGGTGTCGTTGATAGAAACAACTCAGAAGGACGTGGCGGTGCGATTCCATCTTTAGGTGAGATACGTAATTGCCATATCAATGTGGGCACAGGTAAAGAACTTAGTATACGTCAATTATCACAGTTAGTTGCCAATGCTGTAGATTTTAATGGCGAGATTATTTTTGACTCTACAAAACCAGACGGTACAAAACGCAAATTGATATGTGTAGACAAATTACATCGTCTTGGCTGGAGACATAAAGTAGAGATAGAAGAAGGGGTAAGAAAGTTGTTTGAATGGTACAAAGAAAGCATCTCGTAGACTTATTAAATATCGATAAATATCAAATTATATGAATAACTCATCTAAGAAAATAGCACTTATCACTGGTGTAACGGGGCAAGATGGAAGCTATCTATCAGAGTTCCTTTTAGGTAAAGGTTATATTGTACATGGCATTATACGACGCTCTTCCGTAGATTACCGTGAAAGAATAGCCCACCTTGAGGGAACGCCAAACTTTCATTTGCACTATGCAGACATGAGCGATTCCATGTCATTGGTAAAGTTGGTTGGACAAGTACAGCCAACAGAAATATACAACCTTGCCGCCCAAAGCCATGTACAAGTAAGTTTCGATGCACCAGAATTTACAGCAGATGTAGATGCAGTGGGTGTATTACGCATCTTGGAAGCCGTTAGGACGAACCATTTGGAGAGTACTTGTAAAATATATCAAGCATCTACCTCAGAACTATATGGTAAGGTTGAAGAAGTACCACAAAACGAAAATACACCGTTTCACCCCTACTCTCCTTATGCAGTAGCGAAACTGTATGGTTATTGGATAATAAAGGAGTATCGTGAAGCATACAATATGTTCTGTTGCTCAGGCATTCTATTTAATCATGAATCTGAGCGACGTGGTGAAACGTTTGTTACACGTAAGATCACTCTTGCCGCAGCTCGTATAGCACAAGGTAAGCAGGAAAAACTCTTCCTTGGCAATTTGTCTTCATTACGTGATTGGGGTTATGCCAAGGACTATGTCGAATGTATGTGGCTAATTCTACAGCATGAACAACCAGAAGATTTTGTTATCGCTACAGGAGTACAACATTCTGTACGTGAATTTGCCTATTTTGCTTTCAAAGCTGCTGGTATGGAATTAGAGTTCAAAGGTGAAGGAATGGAAGAGAAAGGCATTTGTGTTGCTGGTCCCAAGGAATTAATAGGTAAAACCTTGATAGAGGTTAGTCCTGATTTTTATCGACCAACAGATGTCGTTAATCTGTGGGGAGATCCTACCAAAGCAAAGAAAGTCTTGGGGTGGAATCCGCAATCCACAACTTTTGAACAGCTCGTACAGATAATGGTAAAACACGACATGGAAAAAGTTGCGGCAGATCATGTGGCAAGTGTAATGAGAACAAATCTCGCTGAATATCTTGAAAAAGGACTCGTAAAGTAAAATAACAAATAGGGGCATCATAAATATTGTATGATGCCCCTATTCAATTGTCTACTAACCATTAAGCTTCTGTTGCAATCATTCTTAGAAAACGGTCAGGATAATAGTTGATAATCAGTTGTTCAGGGAACTCTGTTTGTGCTAACAAAGGATACACGTTGTCATACTTAGCAATATCAAAGTGTATATGTGCATCGCTACCCAATATTACAGGGACCTCATACTGTTTGCACAAACGTAGGATTTCCAAATTATTAGGTATAGCCTTATCTAACTTACCTCTACACGGTTTAAGGCTGGAGTTATTTATTTCAAGCAAAGTACCAGTCTCTTTAGCTGCGAGTACCACAGGTTCAAATAACAAGTCGGCAGTACCATCTCCTGGATGGCTGATAATGTTAGTCCATGGATTTCGGATAGCGTTTATCAGACCTTGCGTATTCTCTTCCTTAGTTCCCCCCTCCCAACAAAGAGAGTGAATTCCTGCAATACGAAAATCAAGTGAAGAATAATAGCCATCATCCTTATCAAGAGTACCATTAGTATCAAGTATATTCAGCTCTGCGCCAAGAAGAAGGCGCATATCCCCCCACTGTCGTGGAACGACGTGCATATTGCGGAAGTATATCGGGTGACACGTGCCAGGCAATGCAGGACCGTGCTCTGTTATTCCAAACACTTTAAGCCCCTTGTGCATGGCTTCAGTTACCATCTCTGTCAGAGTACTGAAAGCATGTCCAGAAACAATCGTGTGTGTGTGAACATCAATCTTTATATCCATATGTAAAAAATATTCAAATATTTTGCAAAAATAGTGGCAGACAACGAAATCGTTGCCCGCCATCTATTTTTTGTTAAATCATAATGACAATGAAAAAGTATCATTGTCTTTGTCAGAAAAACATCAGCTTATTTTTTAATTACATATATCGCGAATGTAGACGCAGGAACCGTTGCCTCTAAAATATTAGATTTAACAGTAACACCAGTCTTCGCAATATTTGCAGCATCCTTTACTATTACTGGGGTAAGCTTAGTTGGATTATCAAGTGTATTTTCAGCCACAGGGTCATTGCTCGTGAAAGTAACAACAGAAGCAACATTCGCCGCAGAGCCCTTTAATCCCTTCAGCGTTACCTTTATCGGTTGTGGATTCTTACCGACATTTACTACCTTAACATATATCTCCCCCGTTTTCTTGTCAAGAACAGAAGAAGCGAATAATCCGTTCTGGTCATCATCTCCAGCTACGACCTTACCGTCCATTGTAGTAGAGAGAACATTTGTTCCTTTATACAGACCATAGAGTTGCTGTACATAGTATGAACAAGACTTGAAGCTACGAAGGTTATCATACCAAATCATGTCGGGTCTCCACTGCCATCCCTCAACATGAGCGAAGAGCGGTGCGTAAGTTGCCATGCTCACAACATCAGCGTTACGCTCTATACCTGTCATGAAGGCAGCCTCCAGAAGCGATGCATTAAAATGATTCCACTTCTTTCCTTTTCCGTGACAAGCGTATTCTCCAGCGAATACCTTAGGTCCCTTGCGGTCATAGCTATCGTAGCGATGGCGATTTTTTCCATCAAGGAACCATGCCTCGTTGCGATAGAAATGCTCGTCATACAGGTCAACCTTCAACTCCTTCATCTTGGGTTGCAAGATATCGAATTTTTCACCTTCAGAGTCTGGTCCTGTGGTACCGATGTACTTAATTTCTGGATGTTTCTTTTTCAGCACGTCAAGGAACTTCTTAAGGCGCGATGTGTATGCAGGATTATCCTTATAATCCCACTGTTCGTTTCCGATGCCGAGGAACTTAAGGTTGAATGGTGCAGGGTGCCCCATTTCTGCACGTACCTTACCCCACTTTGTATCAGCAGCACCGTTAGCAAACTCTATAAGGTCAAGAGCGTCTTGAATATAAGGGTCAAGATCTTCAAGTGCAACGTGTGCTCCCTTATCGTTGATGCCGTTTTGGTACTGACAAGAGAGTCCGCAACTAAGTACAGGCAAAGCCTCACTGCCGAAGTCCTCACACAGTTGGAAGTACTCGAAGAAACCGAGACCATAACTCTGGAAGTAGTTAGGATAATAACGATGAGTGAAGGTATAGTGCCAACGGTTTTCGTTAAGCGGACGGTTCTCTACAGGTCCCACAGTGTTCTTCCATTGATAACGTGAGGCAAGGTCAGTTCCTTCTACGATACAACCACCTGGAAAGCGGAATACACCTGGCTTGAGGTCAGCAAGAGCCTGTGCAAGGTCTTTACGCATACCATTCTCGCGTCCTTTCCATGTATCAACTGGGAATAGTGATACATGCTCAAGGTCTGTAGTGTTTTTCGCATCACCCCAAACGCGAAGGTGAGCCTTGGCGAGAGTCTTACGAGCCTTAACAACAACAGTATATTTTTTCCATTCCGTTCCCTCTACATCGATGCCAGCATTGCCTATCTTCTGGTCTTCGCCCATGGAAGCATTGTCTACGATATCTACGTAAATCTTAGACTTTCCCCCCAGTGGACAGCGTGCCCATACAGAGAAACGATAGTCAGCGTCTTTCTTTACGCCAATACCAAAGAAGCCGCTGTTCTCTATCATCGTGTGCTTATCCCTGTGTCCTGCTGGCGCAAGTCGAACATAATGCGGATTCTTGTCGAACGGTCCATCGTCACGAACAGATACTTTTCCTGATATATCCCAGCCTGCGAGACGGTTAGGAAATTCAAAAGAACGATTCATTACGAGTTCAGCATACAAACCACCATCAGCAGCATAGTTAATATCCTCAAAGAAGATACCATACATAGTGCTTTGAACCTGTGCTCCTGGTTTGTTTGCTATTACAGTCATTTCATTTGTCTGCGCATTGGTACACAACAGCGAAGCGAAAGCAAGAGCAGAAGCAATAATTTGTTTCTTCATGTTAAAGTAAAATTTATACGTGTTAGGTTTATTAGTAGAAAACCGTTAATAGTTATTCTTTTTCGCAAAATTAATACTTTTTTTTAGATTATACAACATTGGACTGATATTTTTTCTTTATTACATAAAATAAGGAGACGATTTATTGCACAAGTCTGATAAATGTCGTAAATTTGTTGCAGAATATATTACGTCAAAAGCAAAAAAAATATTTTTACTAACTATGAGATATATTAAAAGAACACTATTCACCCTCGGTGCGAGTCTGACTTTTGCTACTGCTATAGCTGATAATGTACAGCTTACCGCAAGTCAAATCAATGCAATGATAGCCACCAAGAATTACTCTTGGGTATCAGTCCATGACCAGTGACCTTACAAACATGATAGGTTTAGACAATAGCAATATATATAGTACCGACTATGCTACAGCATTCAAAT
>CAKQDQ010000063.1 GCA_934229335.1 uncultured Prevotella sp. | reverse complement strand
GGCGGAGACTGTTCTTCTTGTCCAGCTCCTTTCCTATAAACAGTGATGCCTGCGTCATTGTTCTGAACTTGAAATCCTCACACTGTGGATTTATTTTCTCTGCTCCAAACATTGCGCCAACATAGATGTGGTCGTACCATTTATGATCAAAAGAATGGTCAACAGGTGTGTATCTGTCGTCAAGTACGTAGTCCAAGACATTCACTGACGGCTTATGCACAGCGAGATTGCGGCGCGTCAGTAGCGTGGTATCACGCATGGCGTGCAAGTCTACCTCGTCAATGGTGTCGAGAGGATCTATGTCGCGCATACGAAAGCTCTGCGCCGAGAGCATCGACGGCAGTAGTATGCAGATTATAAACAACAGTATTTTCATATCACTATTCTCATTCTCCGCTGATTTCCATTATAGAATCATCGGTAGTATTGTTGCTGTCGCTAAGTTGCACCTTCTCGTTGAAGATGTCACGATAGCGTGCTTTGTCCTTCTTGCTGTATTTATACCTCTCTCGAAGCTCATCGCTTATCTGCCCATCATAGAAGTATAGCCATTTATATGAAGGTTCCAACTCAAAGCTATGATTGAAGAAGGCGAGGTAAGCGGGAACATACGTAGCGTGATGACGTTCTGATAGCTTCTTCTCTTCCTTGTCAGCCTCTATGATACCACGCAGATACCACTTCTTGGCATTATCGTCAGGCAACTCGTTTATCAGTTTCAGGGCAACGCTTTCTGGCACATTGAGAATGTCGCGTGCCTCGGTATATATTACGGCTTTGTTATCTGGAGCACATGAAATCACGTAGTTCATGGCATCTAACACCTTCTGCTCCTCCTCGGAAGTAAGCTGATGAGTGGCGTATTTTATAAACCCTTCCTTGAAAGTGATATATTTACGCAGTCTCTCAACCTTGGGGTCGTTGTCTTTACCGAACCAATAGTCACAGAAACTCAATGCGCTGTCACGCTCTTCCAGCTGGAAGTATGTTATTATTTGGTTGATAAGAATCTCCCTCCTATTCTTATGTGCCTTCTCGCTATACTCCTTTGTGCTCACCGCCCTTAGGCGTTGATTGATGAATGGTGCAAGAACATGCGAGTCAGGTTTGCCTTTTCGTTGGTTAAGCATAGCCATTCTGTTGGCCACATACATAGAGAATTTAATCTGTTCATAACCACCTCGCTTTGTAATGTGGTTGTAAGCGAGCATGGTAAGCGTATCTTTCTCTTTCTCGTCCGTAATGGTATGGAAGAGGTTGTAGTAGTCACCGTCAGAGAAATCGCGTCCTTTTCCTTTTATCAAGTCGCTTTTGCGCTTGTAGTATTCCGCCGTAACCTCATTGGCATCCATTACGTGTTCTCTCTCGTAACGGTATGTAACTCTCATAAGGCGCAATCGTTCCAATACAGGCTTAATGTATGTTTCGTAACCCTCTAACTGTGCTATTGTGGCGTCACCTCCATATCCATCGGTGCCCATAGCGTTGCGTACGGCATTTGCCAGATCCGTCTTTCCGTCAAGCTCCAGTTCTTTTGCCACGTCTGCCCAACTGAAAACCTTAGGCTGTGAGGTATGAAAGGCAATGTCAGCCTTCCCTAAATATCCACGCACCTTAGCGGCAGCGACACGTGTTCTCTCTGCTGCCAGTCTTCTGTTATGTTCCAATCCACCGTCAGGTGATGCTGTAGCTTCCACTCGCACCTCCATTAGTTGTTCGCCATAAGAGCGCAGTTCCTTAATCAGTGAGTTAAGTTGCACTTGGTTGGTAGAGTCCGCGGTCAGTTCCGCCTTACCAATGATGAACTTCAGTCGCAGGTCTTGGTTCTTCGTATCATAGTTACTTTCAGCGTCAACTCTGAACTCTTCTATGTCCATATCAGCTGCAGCAACACCTAAATCAAGGAATTTGAAGATGTTTTTAGAGTTACACGACCCAGTGGTAGCACTGCGAGTAAAGTATATATGGTTAAAGTCTGCAATCTGAACGGTATATGGTATCTTATAGCTTTTACGTCTGTCAGGTTTTGTATAGACCAAAGTTGTATCAATATACACTTTTTCGTCAGAGTACAAAGGATTGTCAACATATGCGTATGCCACCTTATCATATTTGTTATAGTTAAAGAGCATACGCTTATTCTGTACCTTGTGATACTCCTTTCCCTCATACACCAAACCGCTGATGTAGTCTATTGTATCTTCCGTCTGGCAGTCTACCGCCTTAGGTTGCACAACGAGACGTGCTCGTTCGCTGACATATCCTATCGGTAGTTCAACGTGAACCTTGAAGTACATACGTTTACCATCGTCAATGGCAGGTGCTGTCTTAATACTGATAGTGTCTCGGTTGGTTCCGAGAACGTCCACGTTAGCTATGGTATGTGCTCCCTCATTCATCTGCATCTTAAAGACATTGGAGTACTCCGTCTGTCCTTCTTTAAGCACAATAATCGCAAACTGCGCATCTTCTATAGTCAGTTCGTCTTCTGATATGTATGATGTGACAAGTATAGCCATATCAGGATATGCGTGTACCTTAAAGTCCCCATTGCCACGTGAGGTGCGAAACTTTACCTTATCTGCGCTTATAGCCTTCTCCCAAGCGTCCATTTGTACAGAGCCGTTGTCGCCTCTCTGTGCGCGAAGAGCCTCTTCCAAGTGTGCCACTACTGTTTTAGCCCTATTCTCAGTCTTAAACAATGCGTAGCGCACGGTGCGATATTCTCTCTCGCCAGCCGTCTCAAAGGCTATAGACACGTTAGCGTCAATAGCGTCGTTCTGTGCGAATGTCACCATATTGCCGCCACCTACAAAAGGCAGCAGAAATGCAGTAATTATGGAGAGTAATAGTATTCTTGTCATAACCTATTTTATAATATACGACACAGCTATTCCTATTCTTAGAGGTATTAGCAGTCCTCCCGAGGCGTTCGCTACAGGATAGCCATCGCTGTTGACGTGTTTCTTATCATAGTCTTCGCCTACCATATATTCTTTTTGGTGGTAATACGCTCCGCCTAAACTGCTGTGAAAGTCAATAAGCAGCCTATCTTTTATCGGAAGCACATATCCGAAAGATAACCCGATGCCACAGGCGTCGCCGTCATGGCATTTATCGTCAAAGTTCAGTTTATAGGACGTCAGCAGTCCTACGATGCCGATATAGTGATGATACATCGGTCTCCCCGAAATGTACACCTTCCATTCAGGCTGTACAGCGGTAATACGCATCTCCTTACCGAGTATCTTATTACCGTAAAGAGCGTTAATGTTAAGTGTGGATTTCTTCGTAAGTGTCAGTTCAACGCCTAATGATGGTGCCATGATAGCATCCATGAGCACATCAGTATTCACCGCTATGCGTTGCGCCTTTGTTCCTGTTGTGCCCAATATTAGCAGTAGCAGCGTGGCGATAGTGCTGTTTATCACCTTGTGCCCCATCTTTTTCAATATGCGTTTCTTTATGTTCATTGTAAACATTCTGATGTTCTTATCCCTTTTTCGCACCCTTCTTCTTACTCTTCTTCATCTTTTCCGTAAGAGCTTCCAGTTGTTTTATGTCCCTTTCTGGTGCCTTATTGTCAATAGCCCGTTGCCTTTCTATTCGTCTTTGATGAACGCAAGAGTCATATAACAATTTGAAGTCGCGTGAGACAACCCTATATAAAGAGTCCTTTATAAACTGTTTCTCGCGCCAAGCGAGGTCAGTGTTGTATACAGAATCCTTTCTTGTTCTGAAGTCCATGTCAACGTCATAGCGCCAGCGGTACTTCTTCTGTATAGGATATTTACCAAAGCGGTATACCACTGCAACGTGTAAATCGCGTATCATGGGGTAACTTAAGAAGTGCCAGTCAGTGGTTCCCTGACGTGGGTATGAATTAGTCTTGTTATCGTGTCGGTATGATTTATTGCGCAGATACGCTGCTCCTGCTGATATACCGAACTCCATGTCCAACGAGTTACCGTTTTGAAAAGCTATGAATGGTTTAACAAAGCCCCATGTCAGTCCTGCCATTATCGCCTCACCGTCTTTACCGTTTCTACCGCGTAGGTACAGGTTGTAGTCAGAATACGACAGATATGCGCCGCGATAGAATATCCATTTGGGGTGACTTGGTAACATCGTGCGACATGATAGTATCTTATCCCACCAATGTATGTGCCGTCTCATGTAGCCACTTGGTTCCGCTTTGCGTTCTCGCCAATACATTCTCCCCTCAACAGTAGCCTCAAAGATGTCGTAGACAACAGGTCGCACAAAGGAACCAGAGGTGTGAGGACGGTATCGCAGGTTCAAGTTAACGGCATAGCGATTCCAATTCTCTGGTCGAAGGTCATACTCAACGCCAATGTTCGGTATCATCAAAGCCCAGTCAACTACGTTGGTACGTAGCGACACACGCTCCTTCATAGACAACCGTTCAACCTTTCGGCTGTTGTCCATGACCTGTGCACGCAGCTCATGCGTGCTGAAAAACGACAGTATAGTAAATGCCATCAACAATAAATGACGTAATGGCAGTATGTTTCTTATATTTATTTTCAACGCTCTTTCTTAAAGAATATTTGGGACAAAGTTAGTAAATTATTCTTAAAAAGGTGTTTTGTGCATGGTTAACGTTTCTTAAACATCTATTTTTTTTATACCTTTGCACTTTCAAAAAGTTATGTATAACAAATGCATTAGTAAAATGAAACAACAGAACACGTCTGTACTTCGCTCCATCGACTATGTGACAATCATCCTTTACCTTGCCCTGTTATGTTTTGGTTGGGTCAGTGTTTGTGGTGCCAGTTACTCTTTTGGTCAGGACGACCTCTTCTCTTTGAGTTCCCGTTCTGGTATGCAGATAGTATGGATAGGCACCAGTATTGCGCTTGGTACGTGCTTGTTGTTGATAGATGACAGGCTATATGAGAC
Source organism: uncultured Prevotella sp. (assembly GCA_934229335.1). Taxonomy (GTDB): domain Bacteria; phylum Bacteroidota; class Bacteroidia; order Bacteroidales; family Bacteroidaceae; genus Prevotella. The sequence goes on along the minus strand of CAKQDQ010000063.1, from coordinate 8,189 downwards.
GTTCGCGTATTTTATTTATGGTTTCATGCTACTGTTATTGTTTGCCACAATCTTTAATCCTCATGAGATAAAAGGTTCCCGATCGTGGCTTGTTCTTGGTCCTTTGCGTTTACAGCCAGCCGAGTTCGCCAAGTTTGCTACGGCACTTGCTGTGGCGAGGTTGATGTCGACATACAAGTTTACCCTTGACAACTGGCGTAATCTTGCTAAGGCTATAGCAATGATAGTAACGCCAATGTTTCTTATTGTAATGCAGAAAGAGACAGGTTCCGCATTGGTTTACTTTTCATTCTTTCTGATGTTGTATCGTGAAGGCATGACAGGCAGTTTCCTTTTTACGGCTGTCGCTATGGTTGCTTATTTCGTTATCGGCATCAGATACCAAGAAACCATGCTGTTTAGTACGCCCACTAATATAGGCTCCTTTGTTGTATTGCTTATGATACAAGTATTCACGTCGGGTTTGGTGTGGGTATATTGCAAGGCGCGCAATGAGGCTTTAATCATCAGTGGCGTATGTGTTGGTGTGACAGCCATGGCACTTCTCTTTTCTGAATATGTGATACGTTTCAACATACTGTGGGTACAGATAACCCTTGTAGTGCTGATGTTGCTCTACCTCTTGTGGATATGGGCGGGCAAACAGATGAAAGAATATCTCCTTATAATGGTTTTTGCCCTTGGCTCAGTATTCTTCTTCTTCTCCGCTTCTTATGTATTAAATAATGTTATGGAACCACACCAGCGTGTACGTATCAATGTATTGCTTGGTTTAGAGGAAGACCTTGCAGGTGCAGGTTACAACGTTCATCAGAGCGAGATAGCTATAGGTTCTGGTGGTCTTGGTGGTAAGGGATTCTTGAACGGCACACAGACAAAGCTAAAGTATGTTCCTGAGCAGGATACTGACTTTATCTTCTGTACGGTAGGAGAGGAAGAAGGCTTTCTTGGTTCTGCAGGAGTATTGGTTCTTTTCCTTTGCCTCATACTGCGATTGATACACGTTGCCGAACGTCAACCGTTTACCTTCGGTAGGGTCTACGGTTATTGCGTTTTGAGTGTGTTCTTGTTCCATCTGTTTATCAATGTAGGCATGGTGCTTGGTCTTACTCCTGTCATAGGCATCCCGTTGCCCTTCTTTAGCTATGGTGGCTCATCTCTGTGGGGCTTTACGCTGCTGTTGTTCATCTTTCTGCGTATTGATGCCAGCCGTAACATGACTAATAGGTAACAAACAAACCGCAAAGACTTGTGTTAATACACAAAAAGTCTTGTCTCTATACACGAAAAAGGCTTGATAACACAGATGTGTTGTCAAGCCTTTGTCTTTCTCTACTATCCAAGTATTATTACTTAGTAACGATACGACGCTCAGCGATACGAGCCTTCTTACCAGTAAGATTGCGGAGGTAGTACAGCTTAGCGCGACGTACCTTACCGTGCTTATTAACCTCGATAGAGTCGATGTTAGGAGACTCAATAGGGAAGATACGCTCAACACCTACTGTACCTGACATCTTGCGTACAGTGAAACGCTTTTTCTCACCGTGACCAGAGATTTTGATTACTACACCACGGTAGAGCTGGATACGCTCCTTTGAACCCTCGATAATTTTGTAAGCGACTGTTACAGTGTCACCAGCCTTGAATTCTGGGTGCTGCTTGCCGGTTGCAAATGCTTCTTCAGCAACTTTGATTAAATCCATTTTGTTTATTAATGTTTAAATTGTTGTTATCGTTCGAATGCAACGTAGCAAGTGTTCTCTACGTGTGGTGCATATCATGTGGCACCACTCTTGCCATAGGTTACATCGGAAAGCGGGTGCAAAGGTACTACATTTTTCTGACGTTTGCAAGTTTTTTAACGCTTTTCTTTCTGTAATTACTTTAATTTTCAGTAATTTACCTAATCTGCATAATGCGTTATTCTGATTTCGTATGTACGCTATGTATTATTTGAAGCGTATATAGCTTAATCTTGTAGTCTTGGTTAACCTATCGTTTCTTCTTAAAAAACTGCTGCATTATGTCTTTACATTCTTCTTCAAGTACCCCTTCTTTTACGGTAGTCTTTGGGTGAAGAGCTTTTGGGGCATACTCTTTGTAACCGCGTTTTTCATCTTTCGCGCCGTAAACGATACGTGATATTTGTGCCCAACCGAGCGCACCAGCGCACATGGGGCATGGCTCTACCGTGACATACATGGTGCAGTCGTTGAGGTATTTACCGCCAAGTGCGTTGGCGGCAGCCGTTATCGCCTGCATCTCCGCATGAGCTGTGACGTCGTGTAATGTCTCCGTGAGGTTGTGAGTACGTGCAAGTATTCTTCCCCGACATACCACAATGGCACCGATAGGTATCTCTCCCTCTCTTTCAGCTTGTTCCGCTTCAGCGAGAGCTTTTTTCATATAGGCGGTATCTTGTGCCTCCTCTGTTTCCATATTAAGCCGCCTTTTTGTTTGTAAATATGCTTACGAGTACGTATGCTACTATTATTACGGAGAATCCAGCGTAGCACATATTATATGTCTCTGTCACTATGCCGTACATAAAAGAGCATACCAGTACCGCTGCACTAAAGGCAACGAAGAGGTACTTAATCTCGTTGCCGCTGAATCCCCATTGCTTAAACTTCAGTGCGAACATCGGAATCTCTGCCGTAAGAATCCATGAGCTGACAAAGATACCTATTATTATCAGTGGCATGAAGCATGAGTATTCCTCCAATGTTGGTCCGAAGCCAACTATCAGTGAGCCCCAAAACAAAGCGTTAGCAGGGGTCGGCAATCCTATAAACGATGTGCTTTGTCGTGTATCGAGATTGAATTTCGCAAGTCTGATAGCGGAAAAAGCCGCTACCAAATATGCTATGTACGGCAATACAGTGCGTGTACCCTCCATAAACGATGGGTAGTCTACCACCTGTAGCTCGTAGAAAATAATACTTGCAGGTGCTACACCAAATGTAACATCGTCAGCAAGCGAGTCCAATTCCTTGCCTATGTCGCTCGAAACGTGCAACAGTCGTGCTGACATACCATCGAAAAAGTCGAAGACAGCACCGAGAATAATAAATAGTAGAGCCATGGCAGGTGAGCCGCTTATGGCCATAATAGTGGCGATGCAACCGCAAATGAGGTTGCAACACGTGATAGTGTTTGGAATATGACGTTTCATTAATCCTTTATTTCAACTTTGCTATAACCGTTTGGTTACCCGTAGTGGCTTGCTTCATGTCAACAAGAATCTCCGTTCCTATAGGCAAGAAGAGGTCAACACGTGATCCAAACTTGATGAATCCGAGGTGTTCGTCTATGTAGCAGTCTTCACCCTCCTTGGCGTAAGTCTTTATACGTCGTGCCATTGCTCCTGCTACCTGTCGGCAGAGAATGTCTACCCCGTCGGGAGTTGTAATCATCACGTCTGTCATCTCGTTTTCTTCGCTCGCCTTTGGCAGCCATGCCTTGTGGAAGGAACCATTTTGGTGTTTTACCATCTTTACCTTACCATCAACTGGGAACCAATTGGCGTGAACGTTAAACAGACTCATGAAGATGCTCACCATGATGCGTTTCTCGTGGAAATACTTATTTTCGTCAACCTCCTCTATCACTACTATGCGTCCATCAGCAGGTGCGACCACCAGTTTCTCTGTGTCATCGGTACCGAACAGACGTATAGGACAGCGGAAGAAGTTAAGCACAACGCACCATACCGTGCCGAATATTGCCGCAAAGACAATAAACGGGACGTGCGAGTCGAATGATCTCCACAGTATAACCCCTATGGCAACGAGTGCCATAACGCTATAGATGAGGGTATCAGTGCCCTCACGATGTATTCTTATTTTTTTAAGTTTCTTGATTCTTTTTCCCATCGGTTAGTATAGGTAGTTCGAACAATGAGTCAATATATTCTGTGCAAAGTTAAGGTTTTTTCTTTGATATACCAAATTATTTGCTTTTAATCTGCTGCTTTTCCCCTTTTTTCTTGTTTTTTAATATGTTTCTAAATAAAAAAATGTAACTTCGCATATTAGTGGAGTTAGCTTCGTATTGTTAGCTTTACCAACGCTTTAATACATTTTTAGTATCACATCTTTATACTGTTTTATGCAAGATTTTATACATCTTCACGTACACACTTACTTCTCTATTCTTGACGGTCAGAGTCCCGTAAAGGCTCTTGTCAAGAAGGCTATTGACAACGGTATGCGCGGCATGGCGATAACAGACCACGGTAATATGTTCGGTGTCAAGGAACTGTTTGACGAGGTTAATAAGGTCAACAAAGGTCGTAAGAAGGAGGGACTTGAACCTTTCAAGCCCATCTTCGGCTGTGAGATGTATGTGGCGCGTCGTGGTATGAAGATGAAACAAGACGCTAAGATAGACCGTGGCGGTTGGCACCTTATTGTTCTTGCCAAGAACTTCAACGGCTACCGCAACCTCATCAAGCTTGTTAGTAACTCGTGGGTGGATGGTTTCTACGGTCGTCCACGTACCGACCATGAGCAGTTAGAGAAGTATCGTGAAGACCTCATAGTCTGTTCGGCGTGTATCGGTGGTGAGATACCTAAGAAGATACTTGCTGGCGACATAGAAGGCGCACGCAAAGCGGTGGAATGGCACAAAGCGATGTGGGGCGACGACTTCTATCTTGAGTTGCAGAGGCATGAGGTAAAGAATCCTAACATCATGGCGAATAGGGAGACCTTCCCTATGCAACAGAAGGTGAACAGGGTGCTGATAGAGTTTGCCAAGGAGTATAACATAAAGCTAATATGCACCAACGACTGCCACTTTGTGAACGAGGAAAATGCTGAAGCCCACGACCATCTGCTGTGTCTCAGCACGGGTAAGGACCTTGACGACCCCACACGTATGCGCTACTCTAAGCAAGAGTGGTTCAAGACGCGTGAGGAGATGAACGATGTCTTTGCTGATGTGCCAGAAGCATTGTCAAATACCATAGAGATTCTTGACAAGGTAGAGACGTACAACTTAGAGTCTGACCCTATCATGCCTTTCTTCCCAATCCCAGAGGAGTTTGGTACGGAAGAGCTATGGCGGCAGAAGTTTACCGAAGAAGACCTGTACAAGGAGTTTACCTCCGATGAAAACGGAGAAAATCCGCTGCCACCAGAGGAGGCGGAGAAGAAAATCAAGAAGCTCGGAGGTTACGAGAAGATATACCGCATCAAGTTTGAGGCAGACTATCTACAGAAACTTGCGTATGAAGGAGCCGCTGAACGCTATGAGATGCCACTGTCAAAGGAAGTAGACGATCGCATAAGGTTTGAGCTTCACATCATGAAGACGATGGGTTTCCCTGGTTACTTCCTTATAGTGCAAGACTTTATCAATTCTGCTCGTAAGGAGCTTGGTGTATGGGTAGGTCCTGGTCGTGGCTCTGCGGCAGGTTCGGTAGTGGCGTATTGTCTTGGTATAACCAAGTTAGACCCATTGAAGTACGACCTCCTTTTCGAACGTTTCCTTAATCCAGACCGTATCTCTTTGCCTGATATAGATACCGACTTCGACGATGACGGCCGAGGCAAGGTGCTGCAATGGGTGATGAACAAGTATGGTCATGAGAACTGTGCGCACATTATCACCTATGGTACCATGGCTACCAAGAACTCGTTGAAGGACGTTGCACGTGTAGAGAAGTTGCCTTTAGACAAGACCAACGCTCTCTGTAAGGCAATACCAGACCGCCTTCCTGATGGCATGAAGATGAATCTTGCCAACGCCATAAAGTGTACGCCTGAGTTACAGGAGGCAGAAGCGTCAATGGACATTCGCGAGAGCAATACTATCAAGTATGCCAAGATGCTTGAGGGCACCGTGCGCAACGTCGGTATCCATGCCTGCGGCTTCATCATCTGCCGTGACCCTATCAGCGACCACGTGCCAGTGTCTACCGCCGACGACCCTGATTTTCCAGAGATAAAGACCGCTGTGACGCAGTATGACGGTCATGTCATTGAGTCAACAGGTCTTATCAAGATGGACTTCCTCGGACTTAAAACTCTCTCTGAGCAGAAAGAAGCGTGCCGTCTGATAAAGCTGACACGCGGCATCGACATAGACCTTGACCATATACCTATCGATGACCAAAAGACCTACGAGCTGTATCAGCGCGGTCAGACCATAGGCACGTTCCAGTTCGAGTCGGCTGGCATGCAAAAGTACCTCCGTGAGCTTCACCCTACGGTGTTCGAGGATCTCATTGCCATGAACGCTCTGTACCGACCAGGACCTATGGACTACATACCTTCGTTCATTGCCCGTAAGAACGGAAAGGAGAAGATAACGTATGACATAGACTGTATGGAGAAGTATCTTAAGGATACCTACGGCATTACGGTCTATCAGGAGCAGGTCATGCTGCTGTCGCGTCAGCTTGCCAACTTCACCCGAGGTGAGAGTGACGCCCTTCGTAAGGCGATGGGTAAGAAGAAGAAGGACATTGTAGACGCGATGAAACCGAAGTTTATTGAAGGTGGAAAGAGCAACGGTCACGACCCGAAGACACTTGAGAAGATATGGGCAGACTGGGAGAAGTTCGCGTCATACGCGTTCAATAAATCTCACGCAGCGTGTTACTCGTGGGTGGCATACCAGACGGCATACCTCAAAGCCAATTACCCTGCCGAGTTCATGGCGGCATTGCTCACTCGTCGTCGCTCCGACATCAAGGAGATAACGAAACTCATGGACGAGTGTAAAAGTCTTGGCATTGCAACGTTGGGTCCTGACGTCAATGAGAGTATAGCAAACTTTGGTGTTAACAAGAAGGGTGAGATACGTTTCGGACTCGCAGCCATAAAGGGCATGAGTGAGGCAGCCACCGCTGCCATCATAGCAGAGCGCGAGAAGAACGGTCCCTACACCTCTATCTACGACCTTGTAGAGCGTGTGCCGGCGCAGGCTATGAACAAAAAGGCCTTAGAGTGCCTTGCGTTGGCTGGTGCTTTAGACGCTTTCGGCATCATGCGCGAGCAGTATGTGGAGCAGCAAGACAACCACGACACTTTCATCTCCACCCTTTCTCGCTATGCCCAAAACTATCAGGCGGCAAAGAATGAGGCAGCCAACTCTCTCTTCGGGGGCTTTGACTCCGTTGAGATAACCAAACCAAAACCGCCTGTAGCTACCGAATGGAGTGCCATAGAGAAGTTGAACCGCGAGCGTGACCTTGTGGGCATCTACCTTTCTGCACACCCTCTGGACGAGTTCGCACTTGTTATGGACTGCGTGTGCAATACCTCATGTCAGGAGTTAGGACGCTCTGCCGACAAGGAAATGCTGGCTAAGCGTGGCATCATAAGGGTAGCTGGCATCGTAACCGCTGTCAGAGAGGGGCACACCAAACGTGGCAACCCTATGGGTTTCGTAACCTTAGAAGACTTTGAAGGTCAGGAAGAATTAGCGTTCTTTGGCGAGGAGTGGACAAGGTGGCGCGGAATGGTCAGCGTGGGCAACTCCTTGTGCATCACGGAGAAGTGTGCAAAGAAATATGAGACATCAAAAGAGCCGATGTTGATGCTTCAGAGCATAGAATTGCTACAGTCTGTTGAGGAGAAGGTGATGCGTCAGGTCGTTATCAACATAGACCTTAACAAGCTCTATCCGCCAGCACCTGTGGCGGACGGTGATGTCGATAGTGACAACGATGTCGATGATACCGAGGCAGTAGAGAGCAGTAGTGTGGTGGGCGACTTGTTAGATGACCTCAGCACCTTGATACGTTCTTCGCCTGGCGACACACGGTTAGAGTTTCATATCAGAGACACTACGCTGAGCACACAGCCCCTAACGTTAGTCTCGCAACTGCCAGGAGTGAAGATAAACCGTCGTCTTGTCGACTTCGTCCGCAGTCATGAAGGAATGGAGATAAGGCTGGCGAGAGACTGATGCCTTCATGCTCCGATACTATTAGATAGTTATCGCAACGCGATATGATAGCTATCGTGATACGATTAGGTAGTTATCGTGATGCGAAAAGATAGAGATAGCGAAGGCTTATGCCACTAACTCAAAAACGTGGATTATGAGATGATGTTCATCTTGCATACTTATGCTGCGATGAAATGGCTCATAATTCACGTTTTTTATGGCTAAGTAAGTATTCAAACAGGTTTTGGTTCAAGCTTAGAATTTAGTTCGCCACGGGCTGAAGG
>CAKQDQ010000062.1 GCA_934229335.1 uncultured Prevotella sp. | reverse complement strand
GTTTGATATACTCTGGGAGAGGGACAACCCGATACACAAGTGCATCAGATATACGGATATGGCGTTGCGCAAATTCTTTGAGACGGCAAGCAAACAGCCATGGTATAAGAATACGGTCTTTGTCATTACCTCAGACCATACTAATATCTATGATCATCAGGAGTATGGCACTGACCTCGGATTGTTTGGCGCACCAATACTCATCTTCGACCCATCTGGCGACATAGAGCCTGGAAGAAGGCACTGTATAGCTCAGCAAACGGACATTATGCCAACGATATTGCAGTATTTGGGATACAGCAATCCGTTCCTGTCATTTGGAGTTGACCTCCTATCGGCTAACGATGAGGATACTTGGGCGGTGAACTATAACTCTGGTATATACCAGTTTGTGAAAGGAGACTATGTTATACAGTTTGACGGAAAGTACATAACGGGTGCTTATGACTACAAGAAAGACTGGTTTATGATGAAGAATCTGAAAGGCGACCCTGAGTTAAAGGAACAGTTTGCCGATATGGAAAGGCAGCTGAAGGGTATCATTCAGAGCTATATGACACGTATGATAGACGACAGACTCGTGCCAGACGGGGCTAAGAAGAGATAAATATTGAATATAAAAGGATAACAATTTATGATAAAGAACTTACTGTACGACTTTGGTAAGGTGCTCGTTGACTATGACTACTTCGTCGTTCTTGATGACATTTTCGCGTCACATGAGCAAGCGGAGGATTTTTATAGCCATCTGATGCACGATAGTTGGAACGAGCGTCTTGACCGTGAAGTACGCCCTTTTGAACAAATTATCTGTGATATGCAGCAGGCAATGCCACAGTACGAGAAAGAAATACAAGGCTTTGGTGACCGCTATACAGAGTTTGTTCTTGGCGAAATGGAAGGTATGCGTACTTTGTTGACAAGGCTAAAGGAGGAAGGATATAAGCTATATGGACTTACAAACTGGTGCAGTAAGGTACACATCACAATGACGCAGTACCCTATATTCCAGTTACTTGACGGCAGATTAATATCCTCAGAGGAACACCTCGTAAAGCCGGAGCAAGCCATTTATGAGCGTATCTGTCGAAAGTTCAACCTGAAGGCAGAGGAATGTGTCTTCGCTGACGATAAGATAGAGAACGTAGAGGCAGCGAAAGCATACGGCATGCAGGGCATATGGTTTAAGGATGCCAAGCAGTATGAGGTGGAACTGAAGAATATTCTGGAGTGTACAAGATAATAGATCTGCGCAAACCTTTGCATAGATGTGTTCTCAGTTGTGTACATCATTGCAGGAATAAGATATAAACACAAGAGGGCGAAGTTAGCATATTCATGTTAACTTCGCCCTTTTAATAATTTATACATCAGTGGAGTGTAGGCTTTCTAATAGATAGACGTACGCTTCTATTACTTTACTTTGATGCTTATAGCCTTGAGTTGTTGCCATCCCGCTTTGTCTGTTACACGTATCATGAAGTGATAATCACCAGGGTCAATGTCCTTTGGGATGGCAATATCCACTTTTGCCTCATACGATTTCAAGCCCGATGGGATAGATTGATCCTGATTATACACCCAAGGATTCACCGGACTCTTCTTCGCGTCGAGTGGACAGTCACCAGCAGAAGTGGAATGAGAATGATGATCAAAGTTGTTGTGTATTTCTATATTAAAGTTACCGAGTTCTACATTGTCAGTGAACGTATAGCGAAACGCTATGATGTCGCCCCGCATATATTGCTGACAGTCGATAGGGTTGGGCACATCCCCATCCATAATAGTGGGTTTCTCTTGATCGGTGGCCTTTGAGTCAGTGTCATCGTCGTTTGAGCATGATGTCAAACTAACGGTTATACCCATGGCTGTTGCTACCAAAAATATGTATAAATAAGAAATGTAACTTCTTTTCATGGTTCTTGTTTGTCTTGAAATGAGAATCTTGGCTTGGCACAAAAGTGCCAAAGCCAAGTAGTTGTTATACTAATTTCGTAATACGTTAATAACTTTATTCCCTTGTAATCTGAATACCTTCAGCCTCTTCTGTAGTATAGTTACCGTTAGCATCGGTTACCGTAAAGTGAATGTGATATTCCCCTTCAGGAGCATCATTAGGAATCAATGGATGTTCATGGAAGAGCGCAGAGGTCTGTCCGAGATACTTCTCATCTGTGTAAGTGTAAACCTTCTCGTATTTAGCTGCGGTGTTATGAAATTCCACTTCAATCTTTGCTATCTTATGAGGTGCCTCTATTTGTGCCTCCAAGTGCATCTTCTTACCTATCACAGCCTTGTGACAGTCTTCTTCGCCAACCTCCTTGAAGGTTATGGAAGGGGCTGTTTCGTCAAGTGCCTTAATAGTCAAGTCAGACGTAAAGGTAGTACTCTGACCGAGTTTATCTGTCACAACAAAGGTAACCTTGTAATCTCCAGCAACAGCATCGGCAGGTATGTCAAGATGTTCGTGGAATGTAGCGTTCTTCACATCGATGTACTTGCCTTCGGTGTATGACTGAGTTACAATAGTAGTCTTACCATCAGCGGTGGCTATAGTTACGTTTATGCGTGCTATTAAGCCTTCAGCCTCCAAGTCACCCTCTAAATGAAGGTCCTTGCCAGCGGTGACTTCTTTAGAGTTTTCCTCGCCAACCTCGGCAAGAGTTGCTACAGGTTTGGCAACAGATACTAATGGATCATCATCGCTGTTGCAAGATGAAAGAACTAAACTAAAAACACAAAACAGCACGGTGGCTGATAAAATAAATATCTTTTTCATTGTTGTTAATCTTTTAATAAAATGTTTTGTTAAAAACTCCAAGATACCATTGCCGAGAAATTTCTTCCAGGTTCTGGTACACCAATGAGTCTGTAATAACTGGTATGGTCATAGTAACGCTTGCCAAGTAAGTTTTCTCCGCGAAGAGTCAGTTCCAGTAAGTTTCCAGCCAACAAGAGATTCTTCCCTATACTGGCATTTAGTAGTTGATGCCCGTCGGTCTTTTCCTCAGGAGGAACAATCCTATTCTGTGAGCCTACCACTTGCCATTCCAGAGCAATGAATCCAGATTTGTTAGAATCTTGCCTCTGTAAGAGATAGCGCAGCTCTGTGCGAAGCGACCATGGAGTAGAGAACGGAATGCCATATCCTTTTTTCTCTCCATTGAGTTGACGCGCATATAGATACTCGCCGTCTACGTTCAACAGCAAACAAGGTTGTATCTTCCACGAAGCATTACCCTCAAACCCCCATCTCAACACCTTGGCTTGTGTATAATAGTAGAGTTGTAAGCCCTCTTTGTACTGCGGTGTAGGATTGAGATAGATATAGTTAGGGAAATAGTTAAGATACGGAGTCAGTTGCACTGCAAGTACACCATTGTCGAAAACGACTCCTGCATCCATCTGATAACTTTCTTCTGGCGTCAGGTTTGCATTGCCTTTCTCGTATCGGAATAGATTGTAATTGACGCCATCCATTCCCAATTCCTTGGCTATTGGCATACGGAAGCTCTTGCCTATATTGAATTTGAATAGCCAGTTGCCTACCGATTGGTTTACACCCACGGACCAAGTAAAACTATTGAAACTACGTTTTATATTGGCGGAACGTTCCATGAAGACAGAGTCACCGTGTTGTACAAAGCCATTCATAGAATAATCATGGGTAGATGTCTTGACAGGAGTTTTATACCAATCATGATAATTGTGAATATTCACGTTGCCATGGTCAACTCTTACCCCAGCTGTCAAACAGAGATTATCCTTTATTTTCCACCTATCCAGAGCAAAGCCGCCAAACGTCGATAGTTCAAAGTCAGGCAATATAAATCCCCATCCGCCTCTACGGTTATGCTGATACTCCGCGTTTGCTCCCATTTGCAGTTCATGACTGCCTATTCGCAGCATTGCTTTCACATTAGCAGAGAACGTTTGTTTAGTAAAACTCCTCTCTAATGTGTTAGGAGGTATCGGCATATATCCGTGCGATACAGGTTCAGAAAGTTCTTGCTGGTGGTTATTCTGGTAGGCGAAGTCGCCTTCCAGTGTACCACCACTCCAACTCCAGTCAGTATGATTAGACACCAAAAGGTGGTTTATGGTATGATAAGGCAGGTCAATGTCACGATACGAACTATCGTAGTCGATGCCCGACAATCTTACCTCCAAACCATGTGCATTAGCAAAGAACCCCGCTTTCGTGTTTACGTCAGCAATGCGAAAAGAAGTGTTCCATCTATTTCCTGCATAGCCGAGCATTACGTTTCCGTCCAGTTCACGTCCCGCAGTGTTACGAAGACGTTGGTCTTTTAGTTTAATCCAGTATGAGTAATACTCTATGCTGTCGGTAGGAACCTTGTAATCAGCATAATCTACCCATGTGGCGTTGACCTTATACCATAACTTTTCGTTCCTGCCCATCAAACGAATAGAGGAGCCAATAGACTCATTGTAGGTTCTTCCGAAGAGATATACTTGTCCTGCAAACTTTTTTATTGGCACAGTATTACTCTTCAGGTTGATGACTCCACCTATGGCATCAGAACCATACATGAGTGAAGCAGGTCCCTTAATAACTTCGGCTTGGTCAATAGCATACTGGTCTATCTCCATCCCATGGTCGTCTCCCCATTGTTGCCCCTCATGCTTGATGCCATTTTCCGTCACCAATACACGATTGAATCCTAAGCCACGAATCATCGGTTTCGACTCTCCAGAGCCTACATTCATAGCCTGCACACCTGACAGTTTACTAAGTGTCTGCATTAGTGACCCGTTGAAATTCTCTTCAATAAATTGTTTGTTTGCCCTAACCACGTTGAGGGCATATCTCATCTGTAATTCTTTATTAGAACTTCCGCTTACTATCACTTCATTTAGGGATACACCTTCCCCTGTCATTTGTTTTTTCCTGTCTTGCGGAACCGCACCCATCACCGAATCATTAGGCAATGAATATGTCACCGCACTTGACGTAAACGCATGACTGAAATTGACGAAAAGAGGAAGCATAACGAGTGTTAACTTCTTTTTCTTCATCATAAATCATTTAGAAAAAATCGGCAGACAAGGTCACACAGACATTGGAAACGTCCATAGATAAGTGACTATAGCCGATTCTCTTTTTTGAATAATAAATAAAAAAAACTACAAAGAGAGAAGTACAGGAGGTCCACGTGTGGTGTAAATATTGCCTTCACGTGTCTTGACAAATGAGCAAGAAACAACAAAGGCAATGTGAACGATAGCGATAAACGCCGCTATCTTGATAATAGTAGGTACCACGTATGGCAGATTATGCAACTGGCATAGCAGACAATCATGTGTAAAAGAGCTTCCAGCAGTAATGTGTCCATCGTGGTGAATGTGATGTGCGCAATCGTAGCAATAGGATATAGCGTCTCCTTCCTCCTCCGTGTGGTGGTGGAAGGTAACGGCGAGCATCATTGGTAGGTACACCAACATCAGCAGCCATGCAAGCCTTATTCTCCTCTTTTTAAGATTACGCATTATCTTAAATAGTTTTTATGGGTATGCAGTGTTTTAGTGATGGTAAAAAAATAACTTATACCACATAGCAGTTGCAAAGGTAATATGTTTTCTTTATTAAACAACGAAATGAAAACAATTCTTAAGTTAAGAAGTATAAAAGCAAAATATAGTAATATAAAAAAAATAACTTATTCAATGTTTATATTGTTAAAGTAATGTTTTCTTGCGCATTTTTTATCTCATCTTGCTGGCTATTTTGTGGCTATTCATCAGTCACGATGCTCGCATCGCTCCATCTTCATATCCCCAAAACATCTCAGCAATCTGAGGTAAAAACTGCGTAAGTTATTTTTTCAATATTACATAACGCCCAAACTCCGTATTGGAATCTGGGCGTTACATAGTGTATTAATAATGTTCGTTTAAAAAGCAGTTTTGTCGTATGTAATGTTCTTACTCTTAACGTTAAAGCAGTTGCTACTCTTGTTGATGAACTTATATACAAGTCCCACTTTAAGGTTGTTCAAGAAGATGTCATGTATCGGCAGGCGTGCGTCACCCTTAATCTCGTATATGGCGTCTGTGCGCTTCAGTTCACAGTCCTCCATATATATGTCATGGATGTCTGTGATGCGAGTTTCGTATGTAGGCACGAGCGTCTTCCATTGGTACAGCACGTCCGTATCAATCTCAAACATACGTCCAGCGCACGTACCCTTACAGTTCTTCATGTAAACATGGTGTATGAAACCACCGCGGCGATGATTTGTCTTCAGGTACATCATACGGAATACACTATCTGTAGCCTCACAATTCTCCATGTAAATGTTGCGCACGCCACCACTCATCTCGCTGCCGATGCCAAGGAAGCAATGCCCTTTAACAACCTTACAGTTGCGTACCACCACGTTCTCCGTAGGCTGGTTAATGCGCCATGCGTCTCGGTTTCGTCCAGACTTGATAACGATAGCGTCATCGCCTTGGTCAAACTGACAGTTCTCTATCAGCACATTCTTAGTCATTTCGAGGTCAATGCCATCATTATTATGATTGTGAGCATACACCTTCAGGTTGCGTGCTATGCCACCATCGCAGAGAAAGAGGTGGATAGTCCAGAACGGAGAGCCGTTGATGCTGAAGTCGTCGAGCAACACATTGCGGCATCTATTGAAGTGAATAAGGTGCGGACGCATATTGTTCTGTCCCACCGCCATCTGTCTTTGCTCAACAGGCACGTCAGTAGAGCCCCAAGTGTAGAGTTGCTTTGAAGCCTCAAGGTGCTCCTTGGGACGTTTGAACCACGGTGACCATCCCTTAATGCGTGGCTGAAGCTTACCTTTGCCCGTAATAGCGATGTTCTCGCAGTTAAAGGCATATACAAGAGGAGAGTAGTTAAAACACTCCAGTCCCTCCCATGAAGTCTGCACGGCAGGCAGATAGTCCTTGTAGTTGTCAGAGAAAACAAGTACCGCTCCCTCTTCAAGGTGCAGGTTCACGTTGCTCAAGAAGTGGATAGGACCGGTGAGCCATTCGCCCTTAGGCACCACCACTGTGCCGCCACCAGCCTTGTTACACGCCTTAATAGCTTTGTCTATCGCCTTAGTGTTGCTATACTCACCGCCAGCCTTTGCACCATATTTTGTGATGACGAACGACTTGGCGGGGAAGACATATTCCTTTATGGCTTCCATCTTGAAAGGTGCAGTCACGTTGTGTTCCACGTACTGCGCTTCCTTCTGCTTAGCAGCCGAGGCGCTGAGAGACGCTGCGGCACACAGCAGAGAGAGTAAAAAAGTTTTTGTTTGCATTAGTTTAGTTAGTTTTTGGTTATGAAATGATGTTTGTATGTCGTTACTTCTGTTCCTTTAAGAATTTCGAAACCTGTTCTGCAAACGCCTTCATGCCAGCAACAGAAGGATGTCCCTGCTGCTTGTTGATGTCCTTTAGGTCAAGACATGAGATGCCATAATGCTTGCAGATGGTGTGTACAGACTCGTTAATGTCCTGTCGCAGTTCGCTGTTTAGTATGAAGACGATGCGAGCAGTAGGGTAGTTAGCCTTAAGGTCGTGCAACAGTTTTGCCATGGCAGGACGGAAAGCGTAAAGTTCTTGTTTCGTCCAGTTGCCGTAAACATATTCGCCCACGGGTGCTCCAGCCCAACTGTCGTTAGTAGCACCACACACGAGGATAAGGTCAGGTTCACCAAGTTTGTTGCTACGAGTGATGAAGGCGCGGTCAGAGTAATCCTGGTGCACCCCATTCTTGTCCTTATATCCCGTGTAACAAATAGTAGAACCAGAGAAAGAATTGTTACGCTCCAGGGTGCCGTTTACATTCTTTATAACCTGATGCCACCATGTCTGCTCTACGGTACGCACATCGTTGCCCTTGTGCAGTTCCTTGTTCTCAGGACGAAAATACCAAATAGCGTTAGTGTCTGGCGTGAGATACCCCTCATATGTAGAGTAACTGTCGCCCAAGATGGAGATGTGTAGCCCAGAACTTTTGTCGCCAGCATAAGCCAAGGCAACAGAGAAAATGAGTGAAAGAGTAAGAAATAAATGTTTCATGGATAGTTGAAGCCCCCCTCCCTTACCTTCCCCATGGGGGAGGAGAGATGTGGGTGATTTATTGATATTATAGTTATTTCGTTTAATGTGTATCAACTTACAATCTAAAAGCATCCCAATCGCCTCGTAATCAGATAGTGTTTGCAAGGCGATTAGATACAAATCGCAATGCAATCACGCCCCAATCGCATGATAAGAGCAAGTCGCAGAAAACTGTAAGTGAAAAGGTGCATTTTACTTACAAATTGAAATTATCGTTGATAACAACCGTCTTTGGTTCAGCAATAGGTTGCAGCGTACGTGAAATCTGCTCCTTAGCGTTACGTCGAGCGTTGTTGAGCGTCTTCTCAGTAAGGCAACGCTTGAGCATAGTCTGTCGCGCCTTCTCATACATAGCCTTGCGGTCAGCGTTGCTCCATTTGCCAGTCTCAAAGAAAGAGCGCGTCCGTGCCTCGTCGATAAAATTGTAGTCAAGCAACTTAACGTCAGGTAAGGTCATGTATATGGTGTCGCCTTCAGTCTTAATCCAATCCTCAGAACAGTCGTGGAAGTCGATGCCGATGCGCAGAGTGCCGTAGTATATGCGTACCAACTCATCGTCAGAGAAAAAACCTGTGCGCATGGTGTCAACGATTTCTTCGTCATTAATGGCGAGAAACTCCCATTGCCCAATAGCCTTGACGTGTTCTATAATAGTAGGAGTACAGTCAATGGTGTCGTCAGTACCAAAAGAAAGCGTATCGTCTTTGGCTGAATGAAGCAACCAGGTGACAGCACCAATGGCAGCAATGATAACAATCCCCACCACGGTAACGGTAAAGCGGTTCATGCCGTTATTCAGTCTTTCTAATAATCGTATTATGTTTGCCATCGTCTCTGAATGAAATAGTAATATCTTGTTCCTTAAATCCCATAGCCTCAATGATAGGAATGAGTTGTCGTGCAGCACTCTCTCGCGACAAGGCAATCAGGTTCATTGCAGGAATGTCATGCTCTATAGCCGCGCGTCCCTGCTTTTCGTAAGACTGCAGTTCCTCGTCAGAAAAGCGACTACGCGTCAGTGCCACATACTGTTTAATGCCATCGTGGTCAATGTGCGTCTCGGTTATTACGATGTCAGGCTGTGGCAGGAAAATCTCAATCTTGTCACCGTGGCGCAGAATGTCGTCAGTCGAGAGTTTTGTAAGGTCAATGCTTGCCTTGATGGTGGCGTAAAGCGGAATAGCAACCTTACGTTTCCCAGCCGGAACGTTAAGTGAAATCTGTTTGCCTAACACCGTGCCCGAGAGTTTCATTGCGTCATCATGCGTTATAATCTTGTGCACCTTCACCTCGGCAGTATGCAGACGTGAGCAACTCTGCATGCGGTTAAACATGAGAGCGATGGTGTCTGTGTGCACGGTGTCTTGAGGTAGAGAATCAGAAGCCGCCCCACAACTGCGCACAGACAATGTCGTGACAATGGCAATAAGAATAATTGCCACTATGCAAGTTATTATAATCTTACTCTTCTTCATGTAGGTGCAAAGGTAAAGAAAAGCCGCTAATTATGCCAAGAAAAGTAATTAAAAATATATAATTGTCACGATAGAGTGAAATAATAGGTGTATTGGTAGGCTTATTTCAGAAAAAAACATTAACTTTGTACACAAAAATAAAGAAAGGAAAAATAATATGCAGAAACCAGAAATGACGACATCGACAGATGAAAAGAAGTCACTAAACTTCATAGAACAGAAGATTGAGGCCGACCTTGCGGCAGGCAAAAACGGAGGACGTGTACAGACACGTTTCCCACCAGAGCCTAATGGCTATCTGCACATAGGTCACGCTAAGGCTATAGCGATGGACTTCGGTGTGGCACAGAAATACGGTGGCGTATGTAACCTGCGTTTTGACGATACCAACCCGCAGAAAGAAGATGATGAGTACGTTGAGGCTATCAAGAAAGACATACAGTGGCTGGGCTATAAATGGGGCAAGATATGCTATGCCTCTGACTATTTTCAGCAGTTGTGGGACTTTGCCGTGGCACTCATCAAGCAAGGCAAGGCATACGTTGACGAACAGACAGCAGAGCAGATAGCAGAGCAAAAAGGTACGCCAACAACGCCAGGACAGAACTCACCTTACCGTGACAGACCAGTAGAGGAGAACCTCCGTCTCTTTGAGGAGATGAACTCTGGACGCATGGAGCCAGGAAAGATGGTGCTGAGAGCCAAGATAGACATGGCTAACCCGAATATGCACTTCCGCGACCCAATCATGTACCGTGTGATGAACATACCACATTACCGTACAGGCAACAAGTGGAACGCATACCCAATGTATGACTTTACACACGGACAGTCAGACTATTTTGAGGGCGTGACGCACTCACTCTGCACATTAGAGTTTGTGGTACACCGTCCATTGTACGACCTTTTCATCGACTGGTTGAAGGAAACAAAGGGCGAAGCAGACAATATGGACGACAACCGTCCACGCCAGACAGAGTTCAATAAGTTGAACCTCTCTTACACACTGATGTCAAAGCGTAACCTGCTGTTGCTTGTCAAGGAAGGACTCGTAAGCGGATGGGACGACCCACGTATGCCAACAATATGCGGATTCCGTCGTCATGGCTATTCTCCAGAATCAATAAACAACTTCATAAAGAAGATAGGTTACACCACATTCGACGCACTTAACGAGATAGCTTTGCTCGAAAGCTCAGTTCGTGAAGACCTTAACACAAGAGCAGACCGTGTGGCTGCAGTACTCAACCCATTAAAGCTCGTCATCACTAACTATCCAGAAGGTAAGACAGAGCAGATGACTGCCATCAACAATCCAGAAGACCCTAACAGCGGAACGCACGAGATAACCTTCTCACGTGAGCTGTGGATAGAGCGCGACGACTTCATGGAAGACGCACCAAAGAAGTTCTTCCGTCTTGGACCTGGTAAAGAGGTACGTCTGAAGAACGGCTATATCATCAAGTGTCCGGAAGAGAATTTCTGCAAGAAAGACGCTGATGGCAACATCGTAGAGGTATATGCAGAGTACGATCCAGAGACAAGGAGCGGTATGCCAGGTGCTGACCGTAAGATAAAGGGAAAGACACTGCACTGGGTAAGCGTAAACCACTGTCGCCAGTGTGAGGTACGTCTTTACGACAGACTGTGGATGGTAGAGAACCCACGCGATGAGAAAGCACGCTTAGTAAAAGAAGAAGGACTGTCAGACCTTGAGGCAATGAAGCGCATGATGAACCCCGATTCGCTGAAAGTGCTGACCAACTGCTATATAGAAGAGTGGGCGGCAGACAAGAAACCTGGCGATTACTTGCAGTTCCAGCGCATAGGTTACTTCATGCCAGACCCTGACACAACAGCAGAAAAGCCAGTATACAACAGAACGGTAGGTCTGAAAGATAACTGGAAGAAATAATATTTGACAGATGTCAACAATAGAATTTAATAAATACATCAATTCATCAGAGTTCAAAGAGTTGCTCGATCGTTACGAGACGGTATTGAACTCGGGAGAATTGGTGTATTTTGATTGTGACGACCTTGTTGATATTGCAGAAGCATATCATGTATGGGGCGAATGGGATAAGTCTGATGAGGCTATAAAATATTGCCGAAAGCTTTATCCTGACGATTCAGCCCCATTGCTGTTCAGTGCAAGAATGGCACTCATTGACTATGGAGATATCAACAAAGCCAAAGCAATCATGGCGGAGTTGCATGAAGAGAGAGAAAGCCTTGAGACGGTGTACGTAAAGGCAGAGATAATGATATGTGAAGGAAGACAAGACGAAGCAGAGCGTTATCTGAACGAGAAGTACGCTAAGTACAAAGAAAAACTCGGTAAAGAGACTGCTGATGACGATGAGGAGGAAGACGATGAGGTTCCTGATTTCGCCATTGATGTCGCTACAATGTATTGCGATCACATGAACTTCGACCTCGCTTTGAAATGGATAACAAAGGCAGAGAAACCAGAAGGCGACTACGCCTTAGAGTATTATGACGCATGGTCGAGAGTCTATATGGCAAAAAACATGTACGATGAGGCAGAAGCAGCGATAAACAAAATAATAGACATAGATCCTTTTAACTATACAGCGTGGCTCATGATGAGCGATACACAGTTCAGACAAGCCCGTTTTAACGATGCTCTGCAAAGCGCGGAGTATGCCTTGGCAATAGCTCCTAACGATGCGGATGCGCACATGACAAAGGGTAACTGCCTCTATGCGCTGAACAATCTTGAAGAAGCCGAAAAGAGTTTCAGACGCTACAGCGAACTGTGTCCAGATGATGCCGTGGCGTATCTGCTGCTCGCTACAACCTTGTTCTGCAACAAAAAGACGCAGGAAGCATACGAATACGCCAAGAAGGTGTATGACAACGTGGACAAGTTGCAGGACTTTCAGCGTATAGACGCCTTACGTACCTGCGCCACCATAGCCGCAAAGATGGCTGATGAGGGCTTGGCGGAGAAGTGTTGCAAGAAATTAGTGTCGTTAGGTCTTCCTGAAGAAGAGATAGACATAATGAGAGGCACCGTATATTTAGAAATGGCAGAGTTTCAAATGGCGGTAGCTTGCTTTGAAGGTGCGATAAAGAAGTCGAACTATAATGTGGATATTTTGACGCGTATAGGTATAGTATACTACGATGCAGGCGCGCTGTTCTACTCATACCGACTGCTAAAAGAGGCGGTAGAGACCACGAAAGACGATGGTTACAAGTCGGCACCGCCACGTTCTTTAGCATTTCTTGCAGGAGCTTGTCGTGCCATGGGTAAGAGAGAAGAGTATCTGCACTACCTCAAGTACGCTGTAGAGCTTATGCCGCTCGATACCTCTTGCGTGCTTGGCGATTATTTTCCGTTAGGAACAGAGCCTTCCCAATATTACGATATAGAGAAGAAAAAAGAATAACAAAGGGCGGTGAGAGGAATGACTGGGGGCGATAATATCGTGAACAGGCACTCCTCTCACCTTTTTAGAAATTATGTAAAATATTACTAAATAGCAAAAAGAGAAGAATGTTAGAAGAATTATTGTCCAACTTCGGTTATAACACCGTGTTTTGGGGCATGCTCCTTGAGAGTACTGTAATCCCAGTGCCATCAGAAATCTTTGTGCCACCAGCAGCATATCAGGCAGCGGCAGGAATACTCAACATCTGGTTGGTGATACTCATCGCCACCCTTGGTGCCGACTGTGGAGCCGTAATAAACTATGCCGCCGCCTACTATCTCGGCAGACCTATCATTTAC
>CAKQDQ010000061.1 GCA_934229335.1 uncultured Prevotella sp. | reverse complement strand
GTTTTATGATGTGGTAGCCCACCTCAGTTAGTACAGGCTTTGACACTTCTCCGTCTTTTAGTGCGAATGATGCCTCGTCAAACTTTGGCAATGTCAGCCCATGTTGAATCCACCCGATGTTGCCTCCTCGTATGGCACTGCCCGCGTCTTGGCTTAATTTCTTTGCCAATTCCTCGAAATCAGCCCCTTTCTTGATAGCGTTGTATATAGAATCCGCCCTTTGTTCCGCAACTTTCTTAACGGCTTCGCTGTCGTTTTGCCCTACACGTATGAGGATGTGGTAAGGGTTTATCAATCCGTCAGCACCTATTCTCTCCTTTGTGTTTTGGTAAATCTTCCTTGCTTCGGCTTCTACGTCAGCGTCATTAATCAGTGTTGGTTCCACCAACTGGTCACGATATTGCCTAAACTCTTTGCGATAGCTTGTCAAAGTGTCGTATTTAGCATCGAGAGCAGCCTCTACCTTGCGTTTGTAGTTAACGAAAAGGGGTACATACTCCGTTACTGTTTTGTGGTCAATAACCTCTTTCCCATTATTCTTGTTGTAAGAATATTCAAACTCTGAGCGTAGTATCGGTTTGCCATTAATGGTCATTATTACAGGATCATCGTCTGCCGCCATGATGTTAGTCGTGGCAGAGATGCAAAATATGGCGAAAGCCGCTGTGAGAAAAGTCTTTTTGTTCATAAAGGTGAATTGTCGTAGGTCGGTATGTCGTCATCTTTTTTACCATTCCTTGGCTTGATATACCGCCGTTATTAAACGCAATAAAGTTGCCTAACGGTTTGGGGTAAAGCTACAAACGTCTTTCGTAACCTTATCCCAAACCGACAGACAACTACTTTCAGACCTCGTTATTACTGTGGTCTGCTATAGTTAGGAGCTTCGCTCGTGATGATAACCTCGTGTGGGTGGCTCTCCAACATACCAGCGTTAGTGATGCGTGTGAACTTAGCCTCATGCAGAACGTTGATGTCCTTTGCACCGCAATAACCCATGCCTGAGCGCAGACCACCTACAAGCTGGTATATAACCTCCTGAACAGTACCTTTGTAAGGCACACGACCTGCAATACCTTCTGGTACGAGTTTCTTCGTCTCCTTTACGCCACCCTGAAAGTAACGGTCGGCAGAGCCCTTCTCCATAGCCTCCAGTGAGCCCATGCCACGGTATGACTTAAACTTACGGCCGTTGTAAAGAATAGTCTCGCCAGGAGCCTCTTCGGTACCAGCGACAAGAGAACCAATCATTACAGAGTAGCCACCAGCAGCCAATGCCTTCACTACGTCGCCAGAGTAACGCAAGCCACCGTCAGCGATGAGAGGTACACCAGTACCCTGCAGCGCGCAAGCCACATCGTAAACGGCAGACAACTGAGGAACGCCTACACCAGCAACGACACGTGTTGTACAGATAGAACCAGGACCGATACCTACCTTTACGGCATCGGCACCAGCCTCTACAAGAGCCTTAGCAGCCTCGCCAGTAGCGATATTACCTACAACGATGTCTACATTTGGGAAAGCAGCCTTAGCCTCGCGCACCTTGTCGATAACGCCCTTAGAGTGACCGTGCGCTGTATCAATGATGATAGCGTCAACGCCAGCCTTTACAAGAGCCTCCATACGCTGGAAAGTATCGGCGGTAACGCCAACGCCAGCGGCTACGCGCAGACGACCTTTAGCGTCCTTACATGCCATAGGCTTATCCTTAGCCTTGGTGATATCCTTATATGTAATAAGTCCGAGCAGATGATTATCTTCGTCTACTACAGGTAGTTTCTCAATCTTATGTTCAAGCAAGATGCTGCTTGCGCTCTCAAGGTCAGTCTGCTGATGGGTCACGATAAGGTTTTCGCTTGTCATTACCTCGTCAATAAGACGTGCGCCATTGGTCTGGAAACGCAGGTCACGATTAGTTACGATACCTACGAGTTTATTGTTATCGTCAACAACAGGTATACCGCCAATGTGGTATTCCGCCATAATGTCGAGAGCGTCTTTTACCGTTTTGCCGCGCTTTATCGTTATGGGGTCATATATCATACCATTCTCAGCACGCTTAACGATAGCCACCTGTCGTGCTTGTTCTTCGATAGACATGTTCTTATGGATAACGCCGATACCTCCCTCACGTGCGATAGCGATAGCCATAGGAGCCTCTGTTACAGTGTCCATAGCCGCTGTTACGAACGGAATTTTCAAGTCTATGTTACGAGAGAATTTGGTATTAAGTGATACCTCGCGTGGAAGAACCTCTGAGTATGCTGGGATAAGGAGCACATCGTCAAAGGTAATACCTTCCATTACAACCTTGTCTGTGATAAATGAAGCCATAAAAAATAAAGTATTTTTTTAGAATTATTGGCTGCAAAGGTACTATTTTTTTTTGATATACTGATACTGTAAACTTTATTTTATATGTGCATTAATGCAATTTAACCTTAATCACGGTATTACATATTGTGAGACTCGGAAATATTTTGTACTTTTGCAGTTGGTTTGTGCATAAACTATGCCAGTTTTTTTATATATTAAGTATTTCTGTCACTTAACGACCATACGACAAAACTTTATGTTTCCATTCAAACAACTACATACCTTAGGCTCATACCTCATACTGATGGGGCGTAGCATAGCCATACCCGACCGTTGGAGAATGTTTCTCAAGCAGTACGTTAAAGAAATGTCGCAGTTGGGAGTTGACTCCATCGGCATAGTGCTGCTTATCTCATTCTTTATAGGTGCAGTGATATGCATACAGATAAAACTCAATATTCAATCGCCATGGATGCCACGTTGGGTATCTGGTTACACTACGCGAGAGATTATGTTGCTTGAGTTCTCCTCCAGCATCATGTGTCTTATACTCGCTGGTAAGGTAGGCAGTAACATAGCCTCGGAACTCGGCACCATGCGGGTGACGCAGCAGATAGACGCCCTCGACATTATGGGTGTAAACTCAGCCAACTACCTTATCGCTCCCAAGATACTCGGACTAATGACCCTAATGCCCTTCCTCGTGGTCTTTTCTGACGTCATGGGCATAGTGGGAGCGTACGCCACAGCGTATATAGGGCATATACTAACGCCAGATGATCTGACAATGGGCTTGCAACATTCGTTCAACTCATGGTTCGTCTGGATGTCAATAATCAAGAGTGTAGTCTTTGCTTTCATCATAGCCAGCGTATCGTCATACTGCGGTTACAGCGTAGAGGGCGGTTCAGTAGAGGTAGGTAAGGCAAGTACCGCTGCCGTTGTCAACAGTAGCATAATAATATTGTTCACCGATGTATTCCTAACCCAGTTGCTGTCATGATAGAAGTAAAGAACCTTTATAAGTCCTTTGACGGCAGAGAGGTGCTGAAGGACATTAACGCTACATTTAAGGACGGACAGACTAACCTTATTATAGGTCAGTCAGGTTCGGGTAAGACCGTCTTGATGAAGAACCTTGTAGGACTCTTTGTGCCTACGAGCGGACAGATACTGTATGACGGTCGCGACTTCGTCAGCATGTCAAAGCACGAGAAGATAGCCATGCGCCGAGAGATGGGCATGATATTCCAGTCTGCTGCATTGTTCGACTCGCTCTCCGTACTGGAGAATGTAATGTTCCCCCTTGATATGTTTTCTAACATGACCCTGCGCGAACGCCAACACCGTGCGCAGGAATGTCTTGACCGTGTGAACCTAACCGACGCGGGAAACAAGTTCCCAGGCGAAATATCTGGAGGTATGCAGAAGCGCGTAGCAATAGCGAGAGCGATAGCCCTGAACCCTAAATATCTCTTCTGTGATGAGCCAAACTCAGGTCTTGACCCAAAGACGAGTCTTGTGATAGACGAGTTGTTGCACGGCATAACCGAGGAGTTCGGTATGACAACAATCATCAACACCCACGACATGAACTCCGTGATGGGCATAGGCGACAGTATTATATTTATATGTAAAGGACGTAAGGAATGGGAAGGCGACAAAACCATGGTGATGTCAGCCACCAACGAAGACCTCAACGACCTTGTATTCGCCTCAGAACTATTCAAAAAAGTTAAGGCAGTGGAAATGCAGAAACATTCATAATGCGTAATGTCGAACTCGAATTATGCATCTTTTATAGAAGCCAAATAAGTAAATTGAAGCTTATTTAGGTTCAGCCATAGCGAGATAAGGCATACGAGAGTAGAGGAAAAAATATAACGTAATATTTGGTAGTGCCGAAAAAAAATAGTAACTTTGTTGCACGAAAGAAGACAGAAGCCAATAAAGGCACTGTACTTACTACGTATATTACTCACTAAACTAAACAAATACCAAAAACATGGACAACAAAGAACAGCAGCAACAGCAGCAGCTTCAGATTGACATCAAGCCAGAAATCGCCCAGGGCGTTTACAGTAACTTCGCTATTATCTCTCACTCACGCGCAGAGTTTGTGGTAGATCTCGCGTCTACACTCCCTGGCACACCAAAGGCACAGGTAGTAAGTCGTGTTGTACTTGCTCCAGAGCACGCTAAGCGTCTGGCCCTCGCTCTGCAAGATAACATTCTGCGTTATGAGCAGGAGTATGGCAAGATAGACCTTGATATGCAACCTAAGCAGGCTGCACCAGCAGGACCACGCGTAGCCGATCCATTCGGTGGCGAGGCATAATAGATAAAGTAATAACAGCAAGGAGATAGTAAGACGTACTATATCCTTGCTGTTTTTTTTTGTCACTATACTAATTCCCTAAACAATATGACACGATTTGCATTTAAGATGTACCTCAAGCCTGGCTGTGAGGAAGAATACCAGAAGCGTCATGCAGCCATCTGGCCCGAACTCGTAAAGATGATAAAAGACTCTGGAGTTAGCAACTACAGCATCTACTGGGATAAAGACACCAACATACTCTTTGGCTATCAGGAGTGTAGCAGCGACACTAATAGTCAAGATACCACCAACGGTGTAGACGCTATAACGCAGAAGTGGTGGGACATGATGGCAGACATCATGGAGGTAAATCCTGATAACTCGCCTGTAACGATACCTATAAAGGAAGTGTTCCATCTTGATTAGTCGTTTAGTCGTTTAGTCGTTTGGTCGTTTAGTCGTTTAGTCGTTTGGTCGTTTAGTCGTTTAGTAGATAGGGAAATTAGTCGTTTAGTAGATTAGTCTCTCAAACAAACAACAAATTCACTAAACCACCAAACGTCCAAACCACCAAACGTCCAAACCACTAAACCACCAAACGTCCAAACCACTAAACCACTAAACAACTAAACCACAAAAGTGATTTACATTCGCAATATGCGCCTCCACGCCTTCCACGGCGTATTACCTCAAGAGCGTGAGGTAGGCAACGACTACGTGATAAACCTCAGTGTGGACTATCCCATAGCCAAGGCAGCCGACAGCGACAATGTTGCCGACACAATGAGTTATGCAGATGCCGCTGACATCATACACCGTGAGATGGCTATCCAGAGCAACTTGCTTGAAAATGTAGCCATGCGCATAGCCCGTGCCATACTCAACGCCTATGCTGAGGCAACAGAGGTGACAGTAGACATTATGAAAGTGGCACCGCCAATGACCGCCGACTGCGATGGGGCAGGGGTGGCGGTAAAACTAAGGCGTTGAACTTATTGTTATTATAATATACTATGAGGGTATATCAGAGAAATTCTATCTTTGATATACCCTCGTCATTATTGTGCCTTCGCCTTATGTTGTTTATAGCAATGGTGTCATATATATGGGCGTTAATAATACATTTCCATCTATATGAAGGTCCTTCGTGTAAAGCAGATAGGGCTGGCTTATTCTGTTAAATCCCTGTTACCAAAGTATTCTTACACAATTTGTTCCCTGTTACCAAAATCTTTTTTGCTAATTTATGCCCTGATACCCAAATTTGATGATTGTTTAGGCTATAGATTCGTAGTGTTTTGGACAGTAATTCGGTTCTATGTAAATTACTATTTTGGACCGCATAGGTAGAAAAACAGATTATTCTTACTTAAATATCAGATAAAAGTAGTATATTTGCAAATATAAATTGTAAAACAATCGGAAACATGACGGAAATAGTAAATAAATATCCTGTAGGAATACAGACTTTCTCGAAGATACGAGAAGGTAATTATCTCTATGTGGATAAAACAAAATATATAGTTGATTTCCGTAAAAAAGGAATGAGTTATATATTTCTGAGTCGCCCAAGACGATTCGGAAAATCACTTTTTGCGTCTACTCTTCAGGCATATTTCGAGGGCAGAAAGGAATTGTTCGAAGGATTGGCTATCGCTGAATATGAGAAAGAGTGGGTGAAACACCCTGTGCTTCACTTTGATATGAGTGGTGCTAAGCATGTAGATGGAGAAATGCTGAAGCATTATCTTGACCTGCAATTTATTCCATATGAGGAATTATATGGCAGGAATGAAAAAGAGAAATATCCTAATGAGCGTCTGGATGGTATAGTGAAGCGTGCCTGTAAACAGACTGGCGAGAAGGTGGTGGTGATTATAGATGAATATGATGCGCCATTGCTTGATGTAGTGCATGAGAAAGAAAATCTGAAAGAATTGCGTCAAATCATGCAAAACTTCTACAGTCCGCTGAAGAAACTCGACCCATATTTAGAGTTCACTTTCATTACAGGCATCACGAAGTTCTCACAACTTAGCATATTCAGCGAACTGAACAACCTCGACAATATCAGTATGTTCGACCAATACTCCGCTATCTGCGGCATCAGTAAGACCGAACTTACAACAGTGATGAAACCAGATGTAGAGGGGCTTGGCAAGGCTCTTGGATTGACTTACGATGAATGCCTGGAGGAACTGCGTCAGTATTATGATGGCTATCATTTTAGTGAACATTCTGAAGACGTATTCAATCCATTCAGTTTGATAAGAGCCCTGAATGGTCA
This sequence comes from uncultured Prevotella sp., assembly GCA_934229335.1. GTDB lineage: Bacteria > Bacteroidota > Bacteroidia > Bacteroidales > Bacteroidaceae > Prevotella. Next base: position 6,435 of record CAKQDQ010000061.1, on the reverse strand, counting down.
GAAGATAGAATCATATTGGTTTGGCTCAGGTACACCGAGTTATCTTATCAAGAGTCTACAGAAATATCATGTCAATGTGATGGAGATAGAGAAGAATAGAGTAAATGTAGACGACTTCGATGTGTCGCCCGAACAGATGACCTCAGCCCTTCCTTTACTCTATCAGAGCGGCTATCTCACAATAAAGAAGTACAGCCCAATAAGCAAGAGTTATAAGTTAGGCTATCCTAATATGGAGGTTAAGATAGGCATGTTGAGAAGTCTGTCGCCTAATTACCTGTCGCCTGTGTCCCTCAATAACAACGGTTTGGTGTCCGACTTCGTGGAGATGCTTTACGATGGCGACTTAGAGGGAGCGATGGTGCGATTGAAGGCTTATCTATCAAGTATCTCTAATCGCCTGTCAAATAAGAATGAACGTGACTTCCAGACGGTGTTTTATCTAATATTCAATCTGATGGGGGCTTTTGTCCTTGTAGAGGAGGATAGTGCTATAGGCAGAGCCGATGCCGTGGTGCATATGCCCGACGCCATTTATGTCTTTGAACTGAAGTACGACGGTTCGGCGGAAGAGGCTATAAAACAGATAGACGACAAGGGATACCTGATACCATATACCGCTGATGGTAAGCGATTGTTTAAGATTGGGGTCAATTATGACAGCAACCAGCGCACCATCAATGATTGGATTATCAAGGAAGCGTAAACGCTTTGAGCGTAACCACCCGTATAGGAATAAAAATAGACGGTCATCAGTAGTAATGCTGATGACCGTCTAAATTTTTATTATCAAACACAAACGGTTAGAGAAAAACAATTATCGTGCTTCGCACTATGTTACATAACATTAATCTTCATTAATCAGACGTTAATCTCTCATCCTTTTACTCGTTCCTTAATGTTATCAAATATCTAATCAGAGATAGATTAATGTTATATTAATGGGGATAAACATTATATGGTGCTTCTATAACAAGGTAAATCCGTTGAGGTACCCCTAAGACTAAATAGTTGTGAGATGTAATAAAAGTTACAATCTATAAGTAAAATAGCCTTTTTGCTTACATATTTTATCGCTATATACTCCTGACGTAATTTGTGCCTGATTACAGTGTAATTAAGCCCTAATTACACTGTAAAAGCAATGTTATTGCAAGGTAAAAAGGTTGCTTTCAGATTGTAACATATACGGGAATGTAGGACGTGTGTATGGAGCCGAGTTTTTTTTACCTCGGTTATTACTACCGAGGTAGGAGACCTCGGCTCCGTAATAAATGCACAGAAGGAATATCTATTATTAGGAAAAGTGTAATTATGCTGTGTAGAAAGATAGGATAATATATTGTAAACCATTTACAGTCAGGGTCTAACAAAATTTTGATAATCGATGGTGCAAGGCTGATAGGAAAGTCGTATATCATCAGAGAAGTAGGGAAGAGACTTTAGTGCATAGAACCAGATGAAGCAAAAGATAATCTATTGATGTGATAATTATATAGGAAAGTTCACAAGTTTGTGGACCACAAACTTGTGAACTTTTTTTTTTTTATTTATCTTTGCAGTCAAATTCAAAGATAAATAGCAATGGAAAAGGCATTCGTATACGGTATGTCGGTAGCGGGCAACAACTTTACCGACAGAATAGAAGAAACCAAGCGTATCAAGGCTGATTTCGAGCATGGCATTAATGTTATACTCATTTCACCTCGACGAATGGGGAAAACTTCGCTTATCAAGAAGGTTATATCGGAGATAGACAATCCTATGATTAAGGTTGTTTACATGGATGTATATGACTGCCGGAGCGAGTACGACTTTTATAATCGTTTCGCAGAGGCCATAATGCGCTCAATAAGCAATAAGTTGGAGCAAGTTATGGAAAACATCAAGCAGTTTCTCGTAAGAGTATCTCCTAAGATATCTTTCAGCCCTGAGCCAACTTCAGAGTTTTCTCTTTCTCTTGGAATCACTCCAAAAGATTATTCCCCAGAGGAAATCCTAAACCTACCAGAGCGAATTGCCAAGGAGAAAGGAATCCATATTGTAGTTTGTATTGATGAGTTTCAACAAATAGGTGAGTTTCCCGAATCCTTGATTGTGCAGAAACGTTTACGTGGAGTTTGGCAACATCATCAAAATGTATCTTATTGTTTCTTTGGAAGCAAACGCCATCTGATGGAAAACATTTTCCAAAATCGTCGTATGCCTTTTTACATGTTTGGTGAGATGTTACATTTAGACTGCATCCCTACAGAGTATTGGGTACCTTTCATTTGTTCGCGTTTCGAGAAATATGGAAAGTACATATCGCCTGAATATGCTACTACGATATGTGAAACGGTGAAGAACTACTCTTCCTACGTGCAGCAATTAGCATGGAATGTGATGGCAGAGACTGAGGAAAAGGTGGATGAAGAGAGTATGCAAAATGGTATTAATGCCTTGCTCCAACAGTGTAATAGTTTGTTTGTACAACAAACGGAGAATCTCACTACTTATCAACTTAATTTTATCCGTTTGGTATGTAGAGGTATTCATTCAGGTTTTACTGCCCAGAGCATTGCTGATACCTATCCTTTAGGTAGCAAGTCAAACATCGACCGTATCAAGAAGGCTCTTGAGGACAAGGAAATCATCACCATCAAGAAAGAGGGAGTTTTTCTTTCCGACTGTGTATTTGAACTATGGTTTAAGAGGAATATGATGGGGTAGGAGAAATGGGGGCGTAGACTTCATCGAGCGATGAAGTCTACGCCCCTTTTGTCTTTATTCGTCACCAGCCATACGGAACTCTAATTCGTAGTTCTTGATAAAGTCGCGTTCCTCGTCAGTCAGTCCATATAAAGGGCAGATGTAGTCGTCTATACGGTCTATTATGGGTTTAGACTTTACTATTTTGTATGTTTTGACATGAGAAACAGTATAGCGTGAACCTTTTTGTGACTGTATGATTTTAGTGTTAGATTCTATATCTTTTAGATATTCTTCGTACAAAGTATTTAAGAATTTTATGTTGTCATCGCTCAGTGTAGGAATAGTAAAAGATAATATTTCATCTCTTCTCCAGTCTAAATTGTTTGACATTATCTGATAGTACCAAAAGGATAGATTAGAACTCAAAATTGCGCCTATAGAGTTTGCTAATTTGTTATCGAAGTTAATGTATTTTTCTTTTTTAGATCCTGTACTATAATTTGTAACAATCTTAAAATAACGTCCCCCTGATGTTCTGTAATATATTGGAGTACCATCGCTGTCTATTTCAATTTTGGAAAGAGGAGTTAATTTCCATATCTTCCCCAGAATCTTCTTCTCGATAGGCAATGATATCTTTGGTATTCTTCCAAACTTCAACAGGTCCAGCACGTCAGTAAACTGTAGATGGTCTAACAGATACTGTAAGTCGAAGTTCTTGCCCCTTCTGTACATCTTTGTTGATAACAGTTGTTCGCAACGTGTGCCTGTCTTCTGGAACATAAGGATAGAGTTGTTCACTACAGCGTTCTTAAACACAGGTTTAGGACGAACAGCATAAGAGGAAATCTTTATTCCTCGGCAGTGTTCTATCAATAGATTGTGCACCCCAGAGAGTGAGTCGCTGGATGTAAGAGACAACGGTACGATATATGCAAGAAAGCCGTTCCTGCGTACCAGCCAATAGCCTAACTCTATAAACAAGGTGAAGGTGTCCAGTGACCCCTTCTGTATCCCCTCAATCTTTTGCGTAGTTTTATAGAGCCTCTTGACAATCTGTTTCGCCTCATTGTTTAGTGTCGCTCCGTAAGGAGGATTACCTATCACAATGTCGAACCCAGAAGGAGCCTGCTCGAAGATGTCAGAGAATATCACTTTATAGTTAAAGAACGGTAAAGATAGTTTGGCACGTTCTTCCACGCTTAGTGACTCATCGTGTAGTTTAGTCCTCATCTCCTTGCCTGCTTCAAGGAAATTCCGTATTTTCTCTTTCTGTTCTTGCTGGCTGTCTTGTGATTTCTTTTTAGACGATATACTCTCAGCAAAGAGTTCTGTCTGTTGAGAGTTCTTGCCAGCATCAATGTCCGCAAGGAGTTGATGGGCAACAATGTTCAGTATTGCGTCCTTAATGTCAATAGAGCATTGACACTTTGCTTCACCTGACAGGTTGAAGTATTCCTTCTGCAAGGCATACAACTTCTTCTTCTCCTCGTGTATCTTTTCTACTCTGCTGTGTACTTGACTGTCGCTGATATTTATGTATTTACCACTGAACGTGGTATACATAGAATTTCCTTGTACAATCTTGTAATCAAGATTAGGCAACAGTTCTGGAGTTGTTTCGTCAACAACCAGTGACAGCCAGAAGCGGAGTCGCGCAATGTCCACCGCACCCTTTTCAAGGTCAACGCCATAGATATTGTTCTGTATGATGTGACGCTTTATTTCAACCGAGTTATCAAAGTTCTCTATTGCCCCACGGCAGTAGAACAGTTCTTTCAGTAGCCCCATAGGAAATGCGCCAGAACCTATTGCAGGGTCACAAATACGTATGTTTATCAGTTTCTTGTCAATATCGTCTACGATGCCTTTGGGCAGACAGTCCACATTGTATGAAGTAACAAACTGACGAATATGCTCACGATATTCACGTGGAAAATCATTCTGAAGATAAGACGTTAGCGACTCTTTACACATATAGCGCACTATCTCCTTCGGGGTGTAGTAAGCCCCCTTGTCCTTGTTGTCTTCAAGAAGATTCTCGAAAATCTGTCCCAGCATCTCAGGGTCAATACCTACTTCCGCGTCCGTAGGGTCGTTCTCGTCAATCGTGAAATTGTATTGATGGAACATAGCGAGTAGAGACTGGAAGTATTCTGCTGGAAATGCCGTGGTAATATCATCGTCAGAATCTCTGCCAAACAGTCCACCGTTGAGGTACGGAAATCTCAGTACACCATTGTTGGGTAGCCCTGTTACGTGAGTGTCAAACAAATCATTGTCAGCACGGCGGTCTTTGTCAAAGGCATTGCTAAAGAGTGGTTCAAGCACACAGTCAAGGAAATTAGCCTGTTGTTCAGGCGTAGAGGCATTGAAGAGGTTTAGCATGAAGTCTTTGTCACCTTCATTCCATTCTTTCCCAGGCTCTACGCCCAGCCAACCTTTCTTCTGTAGGAAGTGAAGGAACACGATACGTCCAAGCAATTTCTTCACATAGTCTCGCACACGCTTATCGTCGTTCCCGAAGTCTTTGTACATCTGTGGGTGCGGTTCATGAAAAACATTCTCTTTCCATTCACCACCTTTCTTCACGAATTTCTTACCAGTGATGAACATAACGAACTTCTCATATTGCTCTTTATATTTCGAGAAGAACTCATCAGACAGGGCTTCAACGTCAAAGGCTCCCACAATGTCTTCCAGTTCTATGTTCCCCTTCTTCTGTGCCAGTTTCATGAAGTTGTCTGCCGCAGTGCGACACGACTGGTTAGGACCGAGAAGAAACGTGTAACGCTTTGAGTCCGTTGCGTCATTGTTATCTCTCTGTTTGCTGCAGAAAGTGAAACGCCAGTCCCACTTGTCGTCATCGTCATAGTGAAAGAGCATGAATGCACTGCTGTATGTAGACATGATGCGCCGTATGAGTTGTTGTACCCCAACGCGATTACGTTTCATCAGTACGTGGTCAGAGACCGTAATATCGAAGATGTCGGTAGGATTCATTGGAACGTCAATAGTGCCAAGACGCAACAAACGGGCAACACCAATGGAGCGTGCCATGGTGACGAGTTCAGGATTGTTTTCCAACACGTTCTCTTCGTACGCATCTTCATATTTGTCTTCACCGAAGATTGGCAGAATGACATTCTCAATGAAGTCTTCGCCTCCTTGGTATTTATTATGGAAATAAGATTTAAGATTCATCATGATAGGTAGTTACTTAGATAGTCCAATGAAGATTTCAGCCTTGCCATAACGCCTCTGTATGTTCTTGACGATGTTGCTGATTTCGCTCTTTATAATGTCGTCAAAGTCCTGCTGGGTCGGTTTTCCAAAAATATTCCTTTGCGGATCGTTTATAGAATCATTAAAGGCGAGCACCTTGCGTATGATGTCGGGATTACCCTTGTTGACATACGTGAAAGCATCAGAGAGGATGTTCTTCGATTCTTGCGACATAGATATATTCTCCCTCATGTGTCTCAGAATTTCCTTTGCCTTGGTAGCCTTAACGCTGTTGCCCATCTTTACATTCATTTTGTGTAGGTGTTGGTTTACAGTCTTTTCTGCATTCTTCCTTGTCTCCTCCCATGTAGGAGGTAGAGGAAGGGCAGGGGCATTCTCTGTTGTGCGGAACCGCTCATACATTTCAGCGGCAGAAATGATTTTACCTTTATGCTCTGTGGGGCTTACTTTGACGAAGAAGCCTGCCATATTAGGTATGCGTACGCGGAAATAGGC